>JAHFEI010000287.1 GCA_023248615.1 Nitrospinales bacterium
CGGGAAGTATAGTCCAAAGGGGCTTTCTCGCCGTCGTTTTCTTTGTCGCGTTTTTTTGTGCAGTTTCATTTGCCGACGACTATTCCGGATATCTGGTCGGCAAGATAACTATCCTCCGCGAAAACGTGTTCGACCTGAACCGCCCTGATGAGGGAGGGCGCATAGGCCGGGCTGGCAACAAAATCCATACTGTAACGCGAGAGAGTGTTGTCCGTAATGAGTTGCTCTTCAGCGAAGGGGATGCGTATGACCGGCGGCTGGTGGAAGAAACTGCCCGTAACTTGCGCAGGCTATCCTATCTCACCGATGTTCACATAGAAACTATTCCAGACCACCTGAAAAAGACGGTGGACATTATCATCCATACCCGCGACCAGTGGTCGCTGATAGTAGGCGGCACGTTTGGGGGGACGAGTGAGAACAGTTCCACAGGGCTGGATTTTGGCGAGAAAAACCTGGCTGGGTTTGGGCAAAGCATCAGCTACAACCTTCGCCACAATAACTCCGGCTACGCCCATTCAATAGGGTTTTCAGATCCCAACATGGGCGGCTCGCATTACGCGTTGCGTCTGGGGTACGACATCCTTCCCGGTGAAAATGTGGCAAAAGGGTCCATCGAGCAGCCGTTTTTCTCCCTTTCAACTAAATCGGCCCACGGCGTGAGCTATACGCGGACGGAGCACGACGATGGCATACTGGTGTTTAACTCCTACCGGATCGACACATATTACGGCATTGCCATCAACCATGGGGAGAATATCCAGCGCACATCGTTGCACCTTTCGCTCGGCGAGCAGACGGTTTACCAGCGGAGCCTACCCATCGACATTATAAGGGACAACAAGGTACTAATTGCCACGGATTACCTGACAAGGCCGCACGATTACACCGAGGAAACGTATATGGAAAAATTCCGGCAGGTCGAGGACATACCGCTTGGCACCAAGTACTCATTTTCCATCGGGCAGAGGCTGGTATCGCTCGGCTCCACCACTTCGGATGTGGCGCTTGCACTAGGCATCTCAAAATGGCATCGCTTTTTCGAGCGCGATTACCTTTCCGGGAAAGCCACGCTGGCGCACAATGACGACAACTTCAACAACCAGTTTGGCGATGTTGTGGTGCAGTACTACTTGCGCAGGTTCTACAGCCAGACCTTTGTGCTTAGGGGGCAGGCATCCTACGCCGATAGCGAGACGGGTCGGTTTCGACTGGGCGGCACAAACGGTTTGCGCGGGTTCAAGGTGGATGAGTTTGTGGGACGGAACCAGCTTGTGTTCAATTTGGAGGACAGGATTTTTACGCATACCCCTATGGTCTCCGGCATCATAGAGCCCGGGTTTGTGCTTTTTGCGGATGCCGGTAATACATGGAACAATTATTACGGGGACACCCTGCGAAACCTGAATACCAGCATAGGTGTAGGCATCAGGATAGCGTTATTGAAGGCTCCAGGCATAAGCCTGGTGCGGATGGACTACGGCGTGCCAACCGATTTTAACCGGCCCCCTATTATTACGGTGGGGATGGAGGGTTTTTTCTAGGCCCATATTTTCTTTTGCGTGCGCCACGGTTACTACGCGCTTGGTGGAGTTATCGGCTCACTTCCGGTCAGCTTTGTGTAATATGTTTTTGCGAAGTGCATTTCTTCCTCTTTCGTCGTTAAGATGCCTTTGATAGTCTCCCGCATGACGGCATTAACCACTTTTCCCAGTATCGGCCCGCTTGCAATTCCCGCCTTTATAAGGTCGCCGCCGCTAATTTTAGGCCTGATAAACCGTATCTTAACCATGTATTCTGCGATAATTTTTTTTGTCTCAAGTCCTTTGGAAGCCGCCATAACTACGATAAGCCCCTCATCGTCCAATGTGTGGAAGGCATCGAATATTTCCAGTGGCCCCGTGGGGGGGGCTTTGGCTATGCGCTCCGCCGTTTCCATAGCCGCTTTTCTGGTGTGCAGGAACTTTGCAATCGATCCCTTCATGAACCCCAGCCGGGCCATCACAGCCTCGGCTTCCGGCTCCGTTAGCGTGGTGCAGAGACAAAGCAGGTAGACCATCCATACGGAGAGGTTTTTTGTGTCGAAGGTAATGCGGTGCCAGGCTATCGCCTCTTCCGCCTGTTCGCAGAGCAAGTGCAGGCTTTCGCCGTAGGCCAGCGATGGGTACACAAACCGCCACAGCCCGTAGTGTTCCATCCGCCACATAGCTCTCGTGGGCTGATCTTCATTGAATATCAACCGCAGTTCCCCGAAAAGCCGAGAGCCGGAGATGCGATCCACAAGCCGGTTACTTATCGCCAACTTCATCAGTTTTTCCGTTTGGCTGGCGATGCTCATGTGGAAACGCTGTTCAAAGCGGATGGCGCGGAACAGGCGCGTGGGATCCTCCACGAAGCTCAGGCTGTGCATCACCCGCAACACTTCGTCTTTCATATCCTGTTGCCCGCCGAAAAAATCGATGAGGTGGTTTTTGTTTTTGCCGTTCAGCTTTATGGCAAGGGTGTTAACGGTGAAGTCGCGCCGGAAGAGGTCGTTTTTTATTGAACTCATCTCCACTATGGGCAACGCCGCAGGCTCCGTGTAGTACTCTGTCCTGGCGGTGGCTATATCCATCTTCCGGTGGTTTCCCAACGCTATGATGGCTGTGGCGAACTTTTTGTGTGGCCGTACCCGCCCACCGTATTTTTTCACAAACCTGTGGGCGAAATCTATGCCATCCCCCTCTATCACGACATCTACATCGCTGTTACTGCGCCGCATTATAAGGTCGCGCACAAAACCGCCGACAGCGTATGCCGCATATCCACACTCCGTGGCGGTATCGGCGGTGTTGGCAAGCAGTTCCCGCATCTCTTTAGGAAGGCGTTCCTTCATGACTTCCGAAAGGTCGCGCGCCACTGGCCTTGCCGTTTTGCGTTCTACGATAGGCGTTGCGGCCTGGCTTTTCATCATGTCGCCGTACATTGCGTGCATCACGTCGCTACGGCCTATTATTCCCACCATCAGCCCCGCATCATCCACCACCGGCACCACCTTTTGTTTTTTGCCGATGACGATTTGCTTTATCGTCTCGTAGGGGGCGTCTTTCGAAACCTTGCTCACTTCGGTGTTCATGTAATCCGCCAGTTTTTCTTTTCCCATGTTGTGGTACAGCGCCTTTTCCACGGTTTGTCTTGTGATTATTCCTGCCACCATCTCGCCG
>JAHFEI010000288.1 GCA_023248615.1 Nitrospinales bacterium
TTATCTTATGGTTACCGGGCGAAATACGGCGGTAGCCTGTCGTTTTTCAATCAGACAGGCACTACCAACACCGCACTCCAAAGCTCCGGTTACGACAGCAACGGCCAGATAACCTCAGGCGACCCGTTGGGAACGGGTGTGACTTCTTCCCGAGTCGGCGGCAATCTCTCCGGCAACCCCGCCACCCGCGGCCTGACCTATGAAGCGTTCTGGATGCCCGTGCAATATGCCCGTGTCGGCGCCCAATATACCGCCTACAACAAATACAACGGCGCGAGCGACAACTACGACGGTTTGGGCAGGAATGCACGCGACAACAATTCGCTCTTTTTCTATGTGTGGGGTGCGTATTGAACTCCTTGCGGAACCACCCAATCGCTATGCTGCATTCCCGACATGAGTATCGGAATCTTCGGAGATTCGAGATGAAAAAAATCCTTGTAACGCTGGCTGTCGAATTGGCGGCGGCCAGCTCCGGTTGCTCCAACCTTGAGCGCTCGCGCGACCTCGCCAACCCGAATGTCCCTGCGACAGTGACCGCTGTCCAAGTCTGTTCGACCTGCCACGGCGTCGACGGCAATTCCATATCACCCAATTTTCCGCGTATCGCAGGTCAGCCGCCCGCCTAGCAGCCTGTCGGACTCCTCATGCAACCAGTTGATTTTAAAGTGAAATAAATTTGTACCGAATTTTATATTTTCAAACAAATCAATATGTTGCAACCATGAGTCCGACAGGCTGCTATATCATTTCCCAGATGGAGGGCTTCCGAAACCAGCGCCGTTCCGACCCAACCGGCTTTGAATACATGTGGGGTTTAAGCCGCCATCTCAGCGACGATCAAATCAAGGGGCTTGCCGACTATTTCTCCAAACAGGTGGCACGTCCCAACGCGCCGGTCGATACAAAGCTGATGGCGGCGGGTAAAGAAATTTACGAAAAGGGGCTGCCGGCCAAGGAAGCACCTCCCTGCATAGCCTGTCATGGCGCTAAAGCGGAGGGGCTTGCAGCTTTCCCCCGGTTGGCGTACCAGCACCAAGACTACATGGTGAAGCAACTGCAAGTTTTCAAAAGAACGGATGAACGCCCGAATACGCCCATGACGCAAATCTCACACTTGATGTCCCTTGAGGAAATGGAAGCGGTGTCTGGCTATTTGCAAACATTTCCCAGTGACAAATGACGGTATTTCATGGCGGACTCAACCGGTATCCAGCATAAGCCCGCTTAGGGCGGATTATCGTGAGCCGCATCCGCCGAATGTCATCATACGGCGCAATGCCCGCTGGTTATTGGCACCCTACACGGGCTGGCTTGGCAGGACGGCACCGTGCCCATTCCGCCAAGCCGCAGTTCAAAGGCAATGGATCAGTGGATGTGCATCGCAACGGCTTTTTGCATCGGAGTGAAACGTGCCTGTTCGGGGGATTTGCCCGGCGGGGTAACCTCAAGACCAGTCTCAGCGGCGCTTACCATGCCTTTGACTTTGCCAAGTACGGTACGCGTTACCTGGCTGCCTTCGCCTATCGCTTCAACCGCCGGTTTCATCTGGAGACGCTACCCTTGCCCTTATTATTGCAGCCGTCTCCATGGCGCCGCGTTCGGAGCGGTGGCTTCGCCAAGCTGAGGCATCGTAATTGTTCACACCCCCAAAATACAATTAGGCGAATATGGGGAAAAACGTAAACCATTTCGTCGTTCCCGCGAAAGCGGGAACCTCTGTGTTTCATCGTTCCCTCAACGGGATCCTCTGTGAATTTTCTGGATTCCCGCTTTCGCGGGAATGACGGAAAAAGAGAAGAATTGGGATGGAATGGGGTGAAAATTGATGGGGGGAGTGAACAATTACGAGGCATCTTGCTAATCAGGAAACTTGATTAGCAAGATGCTTCAGCCCAAGTCCATTCACCCTTCGACAGGGCTTCAGGGCGAACGGACTTGGGCAGCGTAACCCTCTGATTTTCCGTTCGTGGTGCAGCTCTGTCGAACCATGGACGGAAAATCTAGCTGACGCATCTTGCTAATCAGGAAAAGTGATGGGGGTTAAACAATTACATTTTTTGATTCTTCGATTGCGCTGCGTAATATCAGCATGCTCAACCGAGGAATCCAGGGTAAATGGCTTGCACATCGGGATGGTTACGGACAAGTGTTTCTATGATGACGCTCTCAATGGGAAGCGGCGGGCGGGCATCAATTTGCGAGGTCGTTTCAGTCATTTTTTGCCGGCTTTAATCGGTGATACACGGATATGGGCTATTCCGCAATCCGTTAAAAAATCATTACGTAACGCAGGATCAGCCGCCTTTTTTCCTTGAAGCCGTTTTCGATATGTGTGTCCGCGCCAGCCTCGATCTGCAATAGGTTATGGCGGTCGAGGTGTTTTGCCGCACCGATGCGATAGCGCCCCTGATTTTTCTGATCGTTGCGCCAAACACCGTTAACCGCCGTTTCACCGCCCCAATCGTGTAGGTAGGATACGAAAAAACGCGTCGATTCATCCGACTGGTAACGCAGGTGTACCTGTGCGTTGTAAAGCACGTTCTGCTCCAGGGTGCCGCTATTCGGTCCGTACTCGCTGTTTTTTCCAATCCACAGGATGTCGCCAACCAAGTCGAATATGAGACGCTCCGACAGGGGGGTGATGTAGCCCGTGTTGATGCCGTATTTCCAGCGGTTCTCCCCCAAATTCAGTGGGCGGTTTTTGTCGTAATCGCCGGTTGGCGCTATGAAGTAAGGGGAAATGCCGAAATAGTTTTTTTGTTCAGGATTGTTTATCGCCCAGAATGTCCCGCCCGCCAGCAAGTCCCAACATCCCTCCACGCCGCCGAGTGCGCTGACGCCGCCGCCGGCTTGGGTGCGCCCACAACTTAGGATAAATCCCGGTGCCACCGTATGGCCGCCCATATCCAGATAATGCGTGGCTTTTAACTGCACTTGGTTGGTATCGAGTTCGGGGTTGTTGAGCAATTTCTTGCCGTGGGCATACTGCTCGTCGCGTGCAATACGATGGTAATAAAACCCCATAGCGGTTGAACCCACCGGAAGAGCGGTATAACTGCCCGGCTCGATGTCGATGGCGCGGGCGGGTTGGAAGGCGCAAAACGCCAAGAAGCAGCCTACGCCGTGCCAAACAGGTTTGGCGCGGAGGCAATGGAAATGGCTCATCTTTGGTTTTTTCCCCGGAAGAATGGTCGCCCG
>JAHFEI010000037.1:0-7500 GCA_023248615.1 Nitrospinales bacterium
CCGTTCAACCCGCCGATGGTCACTTTCCTGCTGATAGCTGTTTACAAGGTTTTCGGCTACGATTACTTTTCCGCCAAAACGGTTTACGCCTTCATGGGGAGCCTCGCGTTGGTTCCGTTATATCTCACGGCGCGGATGGCCTTTGGCAGGGGCGTAGCTTTTGTCGCCATGCTGATGGGTGCCGCATCGTTTACGTTGATATCCATCACCGGAGCGCTGAATATTGAAAACGTATACCTGTTCACTATGTCGCTGGCGGTCTGCTGTTTTGCGGCGATATGTAAGGGGGGCGACCCTGCGGAAAGATACCCCTTTGTCCTGTCTTTTGTTTTTGGCGCCTGCTCCGGAGCGGCTATACTTACCCGCTCGGAGTTTGTGCTGGCGCTGGCGGGATTTTTTCTTTTGGGGCTTTTCCGGAAAGGGTGGGATGTGTTTGGCAAGGCACGCATTGCCGTCACCGCAATTGTCGGGCTGGCGTTGGTCATTTCCCCGTGGGCGTACCGCAACTACGTGTATATGGAAAGGTACAATGCCCACAATCCGCAGGCCGGGCTTCCGGTGTTTGTGCCGGTGGCAATCAATGGCCCGTTCAACTTTGTGGAAGGGCACAGCCCGTATGCGAGCGGCACTTACGCCCCGGCAGTTACCGGAGACGTTAAAGATGGCTATTACACGGTATTGGACGCAGGGAACCCCAGGCATCTTGCCCTGTTGCGTGACGGGTTCAGGCTAGGGTGGGAGTATATGAAGGCGCACCCGGAAAAGGAATTTACAAATTTGCCGGTGAAAATGGAGGTTTTTGCAAACGGGTTTGCAAACGGCTTTTTGCTGGGGAATTTTCCGGCGGGGCTGGAAGGGGGATCGGAGAGCATGGCGGACAGCTTTGTGCCGGATTCCGGGCTGGCATTATTCTTTTTGGCGCCGCTTTTTTTCGCCGGGCTTTTTATCGTTTTGCGGGAGAGGTCGGCGCAAAAGCTTATTCCGCTCATCCCGCTTGGCACGGTGCTTCTTTCCACCATAGTTTTTTACGGGCTGAGCAGGCTGGTGTACCCGGCGCTACCCTATTTTTTCATGGTTGTATCGGTGGCGCTGGCTTGGCTTTGGGGGAAGTTGAATATTCCATTGCCGAAACCGTACGCGGCGGTGGCGCTGGTTACGGCGGCGTTGCTGGTTGCGGGGTTTGCCCAATCTCGCGAACGCACGGTTTTTTACAAGGAGCCGCTTGGGGGGTACGGCAAATTCCACCTGACTGTGAAGGAGCGCGTGGGGCGGTAGCTGGAATCAGTTGGGGTGTTATTTTTTTTGGAGTGCCGCCAGCGCGGCTTTCAGCGCTTCCGGCGATGTGGCAACCGTTACGCCCGGGAACTGCTTTAGTTTTTCCACATTCTCCAAATCTACCGGGCGGGGATAAACCTTCAGAGGTTTTGTCGCGCCCATAGTATCCAGCATCTCTTCCACATCCGATGGGAGTACGATAATCGGCACCCGGCTTTTTCCGCACTGCGCGAAAAGGGTGGATGCCATCGAATCGCTGATGCCGTACACAAACTTTGCCACGCTGTTGGATGTGGCGGGGGAGACCACAAACGCATCGTATGCTCCGGCGGCGAAAGCGCGGCAGGAGGCTGTGGACGCGCTTTTGTCGCAAACCGCCCCGGCCGGAGGCGTAAGTGAATATATCCGTATCACTTCCATACCGGCAGGCGAGATGAAAACATCCACATCGCCGCGCGTTTCGATTAGCGCCAGCGATTCCTTAAGGAAATGCCCGGCTCCGGTTATTCCCCACGCTATCTTTCCCATTAGTCCCCCAGCCCCGTATGTTACTATTTACCCACAATCATATCAGGAGTTGGGATGTCCTTTGGTCGCGTAAGGGAATTTTTTAATTCCATCAAGCTTTTTCCTGTCCCCCGGATTGCCACCATAGCCTACGAAGAGCCGCTGGAGTGGTTCCTGAAAAACTGCCGGGGGGCGGAGGGAGACCTGCTTTTACATGGCGCGGACGACACTGCGGGGAAGGGAAGGTACTCTTTTGCCGCCACCCGCCCGCTTTTCATCCTCTCCGTGCGGGAAGGGTTGGGGATATTAAAAACGGCGGATGGCAACCTGCCTTTCAGCGCTTCCCCGCCGGAGGTGATAGCGGAGTTGGACGCGCTTATGGCGCGGCTGCAGTCCCCGCCAATGCAGGGCTTTTTCGGGGGCGGGCTTGTGTGCCTTCTTTCGTATGAGATGAACCGGTACTACGAGCAGGGCAAAACGATTTCAAAAAAACCGGAAACCCACGACCTGTACTGCGCCTTCTATCCACGCGCCGCAGTTTTCGATGCGTTGGAGAAAAGGGCGTTCGGCATTTCGTGGGATGGCGCAAATACCGGCGGCGGAGCCGGACACAACCTTTCGCATTCCATTTCTCCGTTCGTTTGCGACGAACCGCGTGGGCGGTATGTGGAGAAGATAAACCGGGTGAAGCGGTACATAGAAGCGGGCGATGTGTACCAGGTGAATGTATCTCGAAAGCTTTCCGCATCGTTCACCGGCAACCCGCTGGGGCTGTACCGCTCGCTTTGCGCGGTGAACCCGGCGGCATACGGCGCATACATCAACGGCGGCGATTTTCACCTGCTGTCGCTTTCGCCGGAACTTTTTTTCAGCGTACAAAACGGTTTTCTCACAACTCGCCCGATAAAAGGCACAGCCCCACGGAAGGCCGATGCCGCCGCAGACAGCGCGGAAAAAGCCCGGCTTGCCGGGAGCGGAAAAAACCGCGCCGAGAACCTGATGATAGTAGACCTGATGCGAAGCGACCTCGGCAAGGTGTGCGTTCCCGGCTCGGTTGCGGTGGAATCGCTGTTCGCATGCGAATCGTTGCCGAATGTGCACCAACTAGTTTCCACTGTGCGCGGCAAGCTTAATCCAAACACCGGCCTTCCGGATATCCTCCGGGCGCTGTACCCCGGCGGTTCCGTTACCGGCGCCCCGAAAGTGAGGGCGATGGAAATAATAGCGGAATTGGAAACCACCCCGCGTGGCGTTTACTGCGGCTCTGTTGTCGCATGGGGACTGGATGGCGGCATCACCGCCTCGCTGTTGATACGGACGCTATTTGTGGAGGGAGGTCGCGCCGTGTACCGCACAGGCGGCGGCATTGTTGCCGACTCCATCCCCGAAGAGGAGTACGAAGAAACGGAGTACAAAGCCTCAATGCTTACGGCATCTCCCGGCAATCACCTGTAACTTATCAGGTGTTGGTGGTTGTAGCCGGTGGTTGTTGAAAATTTGTACAATAGAACCGCTGGGGAAAAGGCTATTAGGCGGCGGCCCTGGGGCGTACCTTCTTTTCAAGGGTGTTTCCCAGCTTATTCCGGGCGATCCGCAAATCGTAATTCGCTTGGAGGTTCATCCAGAATTCCGGCTCCATCCCAAAATACCGTCCAAGCCGCAACGCGGTATCCGCCGTTACCCCCCGCCTGCCCAGCACGATCTCATTTATCCTGCGCGGCGTAACGCCAATGGCGCGGGCAAGCCCGTTCTGGCTTACGCCCATCGGGGCAAGGAATTCTTCCAGCAATATTTCGCCCGGCGATACCGGAACTAGTTTCCTGCCCATCTTCATATCCTCCTTTGGTTAATGGTAATCGCAAATTTCCACATCGTAGGCGTTTCCGCCCTCGAACCGGAAACATATCCGCCATTGGCCGTTGATACGGATGCTGTACTGCCCTTTCCTGTTGCCGCGCAACTTTTCAAGCCGGTTATTGGGCGGCACGGCTAGGCTCCGAACGCTCGTCGTGGCGGCCAACATTGATTCCGAAGTTGAAAATAGTACAGAAGGCAGTCAGGAAATGCCAGCTTTTTCCAATGGTTTATTGGGTTTCGTAAGGCTCAACTTCGGGATCGAGGTTCAACTTAGGTAACACTATAACGCCCGACAGGCCCAGCAACTTCTTCATATGCCACAGGTCAAACCTTGTCAAGAGACAGTTCTCGGATCGGCAAAACCTTACCGGTCGTAACGTCAAAAATCAATTTATCCTGAATCACCTTAATCCGGTCCTTCCCGGCGACAAAGGTCATGCTGTAGTCCTTGTCCCTCGATTCACGGTACTTCGATTCCACATATCCTTCTTCCGGCGTAAACTTCCTAAGCTTTGTTGACAGGTCATTCCTGACGAAGAAGGCGTTGCAACCGGTGGAGTTCGATCCTACGAAGTCATACCCTTTCTCCCGGGCCAGATGACAGAAGGCGGCCAATGATGCTCCCCAGTAGAGGTTGGAATAATGCGCATCCGTCCTCACGAACCCTTCGTCATAAGGTACGGTGACGGCGTGCTTGGCGCCGAAAACGCTGTTATATTCGCAAATCACTATCCTCGGGAATACACAATCAATTGCCTTCCATATCCAGTAATCGTTTCCATCCACGTCAATGCTAAGAATACCCAAGTCGCCAGCGCCAATATATTCCGCGATAAGACCGTTGATATTGTCTTTGGTTATGAACTTCGCCACTGCGGTCAAATGGTACCGCCAGTAGATTGGATCATGCTGGACCTTTCTAATGTTTTCCTCCGACCCGTCCATGATTAGGCCGCGCCAGTTGTCGTTTATCAATAGGAACCGAGTGTTGGCCTCGTTGTAATCCTCCACACCGAACTCTACAAAGGTTCGGTTGTCATCAATCTCAACATTGCTAATCAAATATTGGATTATCCCGTCTTCCCCCCACTGGGAAAACACTTTGAATTCGGCCTCGTTGAGGGACTGGATATTTTGTAACGCCCTTACCCTTGAACAGTGGAGCCCCCCGAGCAGAATCAAGGTTTCGTTCTGCTTTTTCTCCACTCCCCCCACCAAAAAAGTCTTGAGGATATTTAATTTATTTTTAATAAAGGATTTCACTCTCCCCTCCGAAATCAATCAACCGTTTGCCAATTCCTCTGGGACATATTTCTGCGGCTATCTTTATAATCCCGCCACAACTTTCACAGAATTTCTCATCCACGCCTTTAGTTTTAATTTCCTCGGTCATTTTTCTCCCTCCTCAAAATTGAAAAACATTCACCCGTTGCCAGCAGTAAAACTCTTTTATTTAAGCTGATAGACTGTACGCTACAACCAATGCACGATGAAATCAATAAAAATTTAAACCATTGGCATATTAGAAAAGCTTTTCAAAAAGGCCATTATCCTTGTGGAGGTGAGGGAATGGTGAAGCGGAGAGAGTTCTTTGGAGAAAGAATCAAAAGTCTTAGGGATGCTAAAGGTTGGACGCAGGAATACTTGGCCGAGAAGATGGGGATAAGCACGCAATATCTAAGCGGCATTGAGCGGGGAAAGGAGAATCCCACGTTCGATATGCTGATGAAATTTTCCGATGCGCTAAAAGTGGAGATGTGGGAACTGTTCGACTTCGGGCATGAAAAGGGGCCAAAGGAGCTAAAAGAAATGCTTAAATGGTTCGCAAGCGAACTCCCGGAGGAGGAGCTTAAGCTTGCCGTAAAACTTTTGCGCGCCCTGACGCGGTAACGCCTCCTCTTTTTCGTTTTTCCTTCCCAATTCAGCTTTCTCCAATGATGATGTGTCCTTCCCGAATTAGGCTATACTGGGTTGCATGAATATAAGCGTGGAAGTGCGAGAAATCGCGGAGTTTTGCCGTGCGCACTATGTGCGTAAACTGGCGTTGTTCGGCTCGGTGTTGTGGGACGATTTTCGGCCAGACAGCGACATTGATGTGCTTGTCGAATTCGAGCCGGAACATTCCGTTGGCCTTCTGAAGATGGTCGGGCTTGAAATCGAACTGTCCCAAATGTTCGGGAGGAAAGTGGATTTGCGGACTCCTGCGGAATTGAGCCGGTATTTCCGCGATGAGGTGGTACAAAACTGCCAAGTACAGTATGCGCAAAGATGACCTTATTCGCCTGCGCCACATGCTTATATCAGTTACCACGTTAGTAACACTACATGGCTGGCAAACTGGTGGGTACGCCCTTTAGGGTGTGCTTTGCCGCGTGAGCGGCAACCTATCGGCCCAAACCGGGCCGATGTACACCGTAAACGGTGTACCTACCAAAGTCGTATCCCTATCGCCTTATGGAAAACCTTAATAAGAGAACAAAAATATGCCTGATATCTATTTTTTTAACGGGAACCAGGTAAAGCGCCAGCACGGCGCATTAAGCCCGTTTGACCGTAGCTTCTCTCTTGGCGACGGCATTTTCGAAACGGTGAAAGTTGTAAGAGGCCGTCCTGTTTGGCTGGATGAACATCTGGAGCGGATGGAGCGTTCCGCGCTGTTTGCCCGCATCGTTTGCGGTTTCACGCGGGAGGAAATAGGCCATCAGTGCGCGCAGTTGATTGCGGCCACGGGCATATCGGATGGCTTCTTGCGCATTACGTTGTCGCGTGGTGATTCCGCGCTTGGGAGTTTTTACGATTTGCCGAAGGACGGATCGCTGGCGATAATCGCGGGGAAGGCGGCAATACGGTCCGCTCCAGCAAAAGCGGCGTTCGCCCCGTGGCGGATTAACGAAGCCGACCCGGCGGTGCGCCACAAGACGACATCAAGATTCTCCGCTGTTATCGCGGCCCAAACGGCGCGTGACAAGGGAATGGACGAACTTGTGTTCCTGAATACGCAGGGAAATCTTGCCGAGGGAATCGTGTCGAACCTGTTTTGGACGAAGGATGGCGAACTTTTTACGCCATCGCCGGAATGCGGATTGTTGTGTGGAATAGCACGTGGGAAGCTGATTGAGGCTTGCAACGCACTAGGGATAAAGCTTCATACGGGCGCGTATTCGCCCGAAACCCTGCTTGATGCGGACAGCCTGTTTTTTACGAATTCCATCGTCATCATGCGCTACTGCAACGAGATTGAGGGGGAAATGAAGAAAAAATGTACCGTAGTACAAAGCATTGAGAAAGCGGTGATTGCGGTATTATCTGAGTGAACTTTGCTACGTGAAACCCGTTTTATTGTTTCCTGTGTATTGACATTTGGGTCGCCATGCGTAGAATGGCTTTGAGAGAGGACATGGTGTCGCGAGACACTGTGGTCTTAGGAGTGAACGGTTGAAAAAAGTCTTTGAAAGATTTTTGAAAATTGTCGCTTGACATAGTTCGTTGGTTAGATATAATCACGGCTTCCTGTTGAAAAGCAGGAACGGACATTGAAATTGGAAATTGAAAGCAAATCGGTCATGTGGGTTCCCGCGTATCGTGAAAGCGATACGCAATTTGAACTTTGATAAAGATCCCTTTTTTAATTGAAAGGATCAAAAATTTTCTTCGGAGAGTTTGATCCTGGCTCAGAACGAACGCTGGCGGCGTGCCTAACACATGCAAGTCGAGCGAGAAAGTCCGCAAGGATGAGTAAAGCGGCAAACGGGTGAGTAACACGTGAGTAATCTCCCCTCGAACCTGGAATAACCAGCCGAAAGGCTGGCTAATACCGGATAACATCCCCCGGGATCTCCGGAGGATTAAAGGATGCCTCTA
>JAHFEI010000037.1:10000-11689 GCA_023248615.1 Nitrospinales bacterium
GCCGGCGAGTTACTGAGCGTGGCAAGGTTAAACCGTAAAGAGGTGTAGCCGTAGCGAAAGCGAGTCTTAATCGGGCGATTTAGTCGCGTTTAGTAAACCCGAAGCCGAGTGAGCTATTTATGGGCAGGGTGAAGCGGAGGTAACACTTCGTGGAGGCCCGAACGAGTTGACGTTGAAAAGTCATTCGATGACCTGTGAATAGGGGTGAAAGGCTAACCAAACTCGGCGATAGCTGGTTCTCCTCGAAATATATTGAGGTATAGCCTCGCATGGTAGCGTCTGGAGGTAGGACACTGGAAGGACTAGGGCCCATAACAGGGTACCAAATCCTACCAATTTACGAATGCCGGACGTGGAACTGCGGGAGTCAGACAGTGGGAGATAAGTTCCATTGTCGAGAGGGAAAGAGCCCAGACCATCAGCTAAGGTCCCTAAATATGTGTTAAGTGGTGAAGGTTGTAGAGACACTCAGACAGCCAGGAGGTTGGCTTAGAAGCAGCCATCCTTTAAAGAAAGCGTAATAGCTCACTGGTCGAGTCTTTCTGCGCCGAAAATTTAACGGGGCTCAAACACATTACCGAAGCTATGGATTCGTAGCAATACGAGTGGTAGAGGAGCGTTCCATGCGGAGTGAAGGCGGATCGTAAGGACCGCTGGACTACATGGAAGTGAGTATGCCGGCATGAGTAACGATAAAACGGGTGAGAAACCCGTTCGCCGCAAACCCAAGGTTTCCTGGGCAAGGGTAATCCGCTCAGGGTTAGTCGGCCCCTAAGGTGAGGCCGAGAGGCGTAACCGATGGGAAACAGGTTAATATTCCTGTACTGTTTGTAACTCGTTATCACGATGGGGTGACGCGGGAAGGTAAACCATCCGGGCGCTGGTCGTCCCGGTTCAAGCCAGTAGGACGTCTTCCTGGAAAATCCGGAAGACTGGTTTTAATGCCGAGTCCGAGAGGTGAGGTGGCGTGGACCCTACGGGGGAAGCGTAACTGGTTGACCCTATGCCGCCAAGAAAAACCTCTAAGGAGAGTTGCAAATAACCGTACCCTAAACCGACTCAGGTGGGTGAGGAGAAAATCCTAAGGCGCTTGAGAGAACCGCAGTTAAGGAACTCAGCAAATTAACTCCGTAACTTCGGGAAAAGGAGTGCCCTTGGTTGTGTAATGGTTTACCCATGAAGCAGCTGGGGGTCGCAGAGAATTACAGGCTGCGACTGTTTATTAAAAACACAGGACTCTGCTAAATCGTAAGATGAAGTATAGGGTCTGACGCCTGCCCGGTGCCGGAAGGTTAAAAGGAGAGGTCAGGGACGATTTCGGTTGTCCCGAAGCTTTGAATTGAAGCCCCGGTAAACGGCGGCCGTAACTATAACGGTCCTAAGGTAGCGAAATTCCTTGTCGGGTAAGTTCCGACCTGCACGAATGGCGTAACGCTGGCCTGACTGTCTCAACTGCGGACTCAGTGAAATTGATTTTACGGTGAAAACGCCGTATACCCGCGACGGGACGGAAAGACCCCGTGCACCTTCACTGCACCCTGGCATTGGATTTTGGTTCTCGATGTGTAGAATAGGTGGGAGACTTTGAAGCTGGGGCGCTAGCCTCGGTGGAGTCAACAGTGAAATACCACCCTTTGTTAACTCGGATTCTAACCTCGGTCCGTAATCCGGATCAGGGACATTGCCAGG
>JAHFEI010000289.1 GCA_023248615.1 Nitrospinales bacterium
GGCTACAAGGAAAGGATTGCAAAACCGTACGGCGACAAGTAGCTCCGCCGCATCTCCATCTCTCCTATAAAAGACGCGGCAGGCTTTATCTCTTCCCGGCGCGGGATACGTCCATGATGCGGGCAACGTTGCGTACGCCTTCCACTTTCCGCACCGCCTCTATAATCCTTTGCAGGTGGTTCAGGTCTTCTATCTCCACGGTAATGTCCAACTCGCCCCCTATGTGGTCGGTGGCCGTAACGGTGGCGTTGGATATGTTGGCCTGGCATTCGGCTATAGCCATGCTTACCCGCGCCAGTATGCCGGGCTGGTTCATGCAATAGACCATTATGCGCACCGGGCGTAGCTGTTTCTTGGCGGCGGTTTCCCACCGGGCTTCTATTATTTTCTCCGGGTCGGATTCCAGCACCTTTATCATCGGGCAGGATTTGTTGTGTATAACCAGGCCGTGCCCCGCCGAGATGTAGCCCAGTATCGGGTCTCCCGGCACCGGGTTGCAGCACCCGGCGAAGCGTATCGCCATATCGTGCACGTTTCCAACGCGCACCCCCGTCTCTTGCGGCACGTTCGTCAGGAATGTCCTGCGCCTTTCCTCCACAGTGCGCCACTCGGGCGGCGGCAGTAGTTTTTGCAAAACGCTGTAGACGGGGAAGTTTGAAAGACCAACCCGCTCAATAAGCGTTTCGGAGTTCTTGAATCCCAAGGCCAGGGCCGCAGTTTCCATGGCCGGTTTTTCCAGGTATGGAGTGGGGTCAATACCGTGGCGGGCCAACTCATGGGCGATGATTTCCTCACCCAGCCGTAGGGCGTCCGTTTTTTGCGTGTTCTTGATATAGGCTTTTATGGTCGCCCGCGCATGCGAAGTCACGGCTATTTTCAGCCAATCGCGCACGGGGTGCTGGTCTTCGGAGGTAAGTATCTCCACCACGTCGCCGTTGCGGAGCTTCGTATCCGCTGGCACCGGTTTGCCGTTCACCAGCGCGCCAAGATAATGGTTGCCGACCTGCGTATGCACCGCGAAAGCAAAATCAATCGGCGTGGCTCCGGTGGGGAAAGCCTTCACTTCCTGCTTGGGCGTAAAAACATACACTTCGTCCGGGAAAAGGTCTACCTTCAGGTTGTCTATAAACTCCTGCGAGTTGTCCACGCTCATCCCCAGTTCCAGTAGCCTACGCACCCAGATAAAATTCTCATCGTCCTTGGAAGGCGGGCGACCCCCCTCCTTGTAGCGGAAGTGGGCGGCAACGCCCTCTTCGCTGTGGCGATGCATCTGCTGTGTGCGTATCTGGAACTCCACTCGCCTGCCGGTATTGGTAAGCACCGTAGAGTGGATAGAGCGGTACATGTTTTCCTTCGGCAGGGCGATGTAGTCCTTAAACTTTCCCGGTATCGGTTTCCAGCGGCTGTGCACAAGCCCCAGCGCCTTGTAACAATCCATCAAAGAGTTGGTGATTATGCGCACGCCGATGAGGTCGAATATCTGGTCGAAGTCGAGCGCTTGCTCCTTCATCTTCCGGTGTATCCCGTAAAAGTGCTTGAACCGGCCCGTAACCTGCGCCGCTATACGCTCCTTCAACAGCAACTCGCGGGTCTGGTTGCATATCGAGAGCAGGAATTTATCCAGTTCCGCCTGCCGCTCCGCCATCAGGCCGGTTACACGCTTATGCTCATAGGGCAACAGGTACCTGAACGCGATATTTTCCAGCTCTACCTTTATCCAGTGCAAGCCGAGGCGCGAGGCCAACGGCGCGTAAATATCCATGGTTTCCTGTGATATGTTCTTTTGCCGGGCGGGGGGAAGATGGTCCAGCGTACGCATATTGTGCAGGCGATCCGCCAGCTTGATGAGGACGACCCGGATATCCTTCGACATTGCCAATATCATCTTGCGCATGTTTTCCGCCTGCGACTCCTCCCTGCTGGAAAAGCTTATTTTGCTCAGTTTCGTCAGCCCTTCAACCAGATGCGTTATTTCCGGGCCGAAAAGTTCCTGTAACGCTTCCGGGGTTGCGTCCGTATCTTCCAGCGTGTCGTGCAGAAGAGCCGCCGCAAGCACGTCCGGGTCCATTTTCATCCTTGTCAGGATTTTCGCCACCTGCATGGGGTGGCTCATGTACGGCTCGCCGGACATGCGCACCTGCCCCTTGTGCGCCTTCGAGCCGTAGGTATAGGCCATCAGGAGCTTGTCCACATCGGCGGTCGGCTGGTACTCGCGCAGGCTCTCTATTATGTCCTCAAGGTGGATGCCCTTTATCGCCTGCATCAGGCTATTTCCTCCTTAACCATCCCCGGCTTCCTTTTTGCCGGGCCGCCGTAAAAGCAGATTACCGATATTTCCTTGCGCCCAGGGTTTATTACGGCATGCGCCACGTTTTTAGGCACCCGAACCATGGCATTATCCACTTTGATGCTTTTCGTGCCGCCATTGCCGCCCAAAACCACCCTGCCCCCCTTGCCGACAAACAGGAGGTACTCATCGTGATGCGGATGCCGGTGGTTGCCGCGCACCGCTCCCGGCTTTATAGTGGCTACATGAAAGTGGCGCAGGTTGCCGCCTTTCACCGTTCGCATAACCCCTTGTGTTCCAAACGGGAAGAGGATTACGCCCCTGCCGTCTTCTATGACGCGCACAGCATCTTTTTTTAACGTCATATTTTTCCCCTGCCAAATTAACTTACATATATAATAGCCGCCATGATTGGCACCCTGGTAAAGAAATTATTTGGCAGCCGCAATGACCGCGAGCTTGCCCGAATACGGCTCATAGTTGATAAAATCAATTCCCTGGAGCCGTCCATAACGGCTTTGAGCGACACTGCGCTACAAGGCAAGACGGCGGAGTTCCGGCAAAGGCTGGCAAATGGAGAAACGCTGGATTTGCTCTTGCCGGAGGCGTTCGCCGTTTGCAGGGAAGTTGGCAAACGTGTTTTGAACATGCGGCACTTCGACGCGCAACTTATCGGCGGCATCGTGTTGCACGAGGGAAAGATAGCCGAAATGAAAACCGGCGAGGGCAAAACGCTGGTCGCCACGTTGCCGCTGTACCTCCATGCGCTCAGCGGCAAGGGCGTGCACCTCATCACCGTGAACGACTACCTGGCGCGGCGCGACTCGGAGTGGATGGGAAAGATCTACCGGTTCCTGGGGCTAACCGTCGGCGTAATACAGCACGGGCTGGA
>JAHFEI010000038.1 GCA_023248615.1 Nitrospinales bacterium
TCCATATCTCGTTCCCGTGGCGTTGGTAGCGTGGTGCGTAAGGGGCATGGCGGGCAGTTTTGGTAAGTGGGCCGCTTTTCCGCTCCGGCGGTTTGCAATGGAATGGCTTGCCGCCATTGCCATTCTTGTGTGGGGAGGCATGGCTGTTTCGCCATACTCCGCCTTGGGGGCGCTTTTTCTTATTGCAGTTTGCAGGGTGGTTGCGGCACGCGTGCGGGAAGCGGA
The DNA here is from genome assembly GCA_023248615.1 of Nitrospinales bacterium. Lineage (GTDB taxonomy): Bacteria > Nitrospinota_A > UBA7883 > JACRGQ01 > JACRGQ01 > JAHFEI01. The sequence continues at coordinate 226 of JAHFEI010000038.1, forward strand.
GGCATCCCTCGCCGGGGAACTTGTGGCATGCGGATTATTGGTGGTCATGGCGGGGCTGGATTGGGCCAACTTGGCATACCTGCGCAACCCGTTGTACGCGATGGTCACATCTGCCGCAGTCGTTTTTTTTCTCTATAAAGCCGGATTTTTCGGCAGGTTCATGGCTTTGTTTTTTTCCTTTGTCGGCGCTGTGGTTTTTTCTACTGCCGGACATGAGGCGTTTGCATTTTATTTTATTTCCGCCGTGATAGTGGAGGCAGGCGTGCGCATAAGGGCTAAGGCGGATGGCGCCGGTACTGCGCCAGCTGGCACTTCGGACATTTTTATTCCGCTTTCGTTGTTGGTGGCTGGTATCTCAATTTTCTCCACAGGGGCAACCGACCCGTTTGTATCTTACTTCGCGTTTGCCGGGGTTATGTGTGCCGGGGCGTTCCATGTATGGAGCGGGTTTGATTATGACCGGCATTGGACGGCGGGAAATGTCTTAACCGGATTTTGCGGCGCATCGTTGCTTGCCTGCTCCGCATGGATTACCTCTTTCCTCCCGGCGGTCTCACTGCCGCTGATAGCGCTTTCTGCAGGTATGGCGTTGTTGGCGCCCGCTACGGCGAGCTGGGCGCTTTCCGCCCCAGAGCGCGATGCAAAATGGCTTACCGCCATGGCGGGGGGGCTTGCGGCGGTCTTGCTCGCCAAGTTGGTCTTGCCGGCCCTTTATGGTGTTAGCGTATGAACGGCGACCAACACTATTGCTTGCGAAAAGGGACTGCCTTGCTCATCGGTTGTCATTAGGTTGTTTAGGGAGCATATGTCTATAAACCTCGATTCCGAAGTTGATGTTTTTCTGCCATCAACGGGCAAGATAACAACTTTATAGTCAGCAGGTTATCAGTGTGCCTTCCAACTTCTCCGAAGTTGAAAATAGTACAGAAGGCAGTCAGGAAATGCCAGCTTTTTCCAATGGTTTATTGGGTTTCGTAAGGCTCAACTTCGGAATCGAGGATAAAACATTGGAGGGGGAGGTAGGGAAACTAACGGGCTATTTATGGGGGATTAAAGGATTGCCAATGCGGCTGTATTCCTGCCAAGAGTAAAAACCACGCTGTGGCAAGCCCACAGGCGGCAGTTTACTACCCTTGGCTGTTCTTTACTACGTCTTCGATTATCTTGGTGGCTATCTTGTCGCTACTGACGAAGTAGGTGCCGCTATCGATTTTATCTTTCAGCTCTTTCACTTTTTCCGCGCGGATATCCGGCGCTTTCTTTATCTGGTCGTGGATTTTGGCCACTTCCCTGCCGAGGTCGGAAACAAGTATTTTTTCGGATGCGGATTGTGCGCCCTGCGGGGTCACAGCCATCTCTTTGGCCTGGGATGCCGCGCTGGTATACGCCGCCTTTCCCTTCTCGGCCGCCTTTCCGGCTCCGCCTACCCGATCTTTTTTGAACGGGTTCTGGTCCGGTCCATTGATCTTCATTTCAGTACCCTCCTAAAAACATTCGCCTGTTCAATTCGCTCAGATACCATGTTTCACGTGGTATTCTAAGTTTCTTATCGGCATTGTATCAGAAAACTTTAGGGGTTGCTTTGGATTAGTGGAAAGGCAGGCCGTTGATATTCAAGGCTCATTATCTTACAAAAAACTTTTTATCAGCTTTTTCCTATCTAATATTTCGGAACATCCGGCGGAAACTTTAAGGTTTGCAGAATGTTTTTAGCGGTGTTCCCTTATGATGAACCTGCGGGGCGCTCCGCCCTCCCTTTTAAAGGAATAAGCGCCGGTTTTTGTCATGTCCACCTTGCGGTTATCGGTAAGGTCTGTCATTGTCGTTTTCGGGGTTCCGGCTATGGTTTTCCAGCTTATGGTCACTATGCTGTTTTGCCCGCCTTCTACCACCGCCGTCCACTTCTTTGATGAGTGGCGTATGTCTGCCGAGCGTTTGGCTCCGTTTTCTCCTTGCCGCTGGAAGTAAAGTGAGAGGTGTTGCGGCCATGCCGGTGGTTTGTGCGCATCCATGCCCTCGTAGTGGGCATTTTCCGTTTCCACCCCTATGTAGTTGTCGTCATCGCGGTAGGTGCCGTCGTTTGCCGCTATTTTCATCAGCCATCCTGTCGCTCCCCCGCCTGTAGTGCCAGCCGGTTTGTATTCGGTATTTTCCTGGTAGACCTTTGGTGCGGCGGGCGTGGGCGGGATAAGCAGGTCGATATTTTCGCCGGATGCATTATGCACCAGGTAGCCGTGGTAGGGGAGGAGAGTACCCATCTTGTGGAAGCCTCCGCCGCCGTATTCCCACATCGCAGAGCCGACATCTTGCGCCGTTGCCCCGTTGCGCGAGAGTACCTCTTTCCACTCCACCGGATACAGGAAGGGGGAGCCGATAAGGTTCCAGCCCGGTTGCAACCGCACGGAAAAGGGTGCGTTGTTGTCTGCCGTTTTGCCGGCAAGGAACAGGTCTGTGTCTTTGGCCGAGAGGAACCAGTAGGCTTTGCCCGGCTCTATATTTTTTATGCTCTCGTACTCGTGGTAGCCATCCTTATCCATGGAGAATATGCGCCACTTGTCTTGTGAGTATGGAGGGAGATAGGAAAGGAAATCCTTAGGGTCATTGCTCTCGCGCAGATAGGGGGTGGAAAACGTGGCATAGTCCTTCGCGCTCCTGCTTCCCTTGAAGCTTAGGGTCTTGTAACCGTATCCCCTTGGCACAACCATAGGCGCTACAGAGGCGGCGGACTCTTCCCCATTCGCCCCTATCGCCGTTACTGCGAAAAAATAGGGCGCTCCGTTTACCAAGTCCGTCAACCTGGCAAAGGTGTCCGACAGTGGCTTTGTGTTAAGTTTTCGGAAGCCTCCTCCATCCACCTTTATGTAGATGTTGTACCCTGTCGCCTGCGGAGCCGCGCTCCACTCTATCCTGCACGCGGAGTCTGCCGCCTCTACCTTTCCCAGCGCCAGCGGGGCGGCAAGCGCCTGTCCGAAAGCCGGGAAAAATACCAGAAGCACGAGAATGTGTAGCCGCCTCATTTCTCACCTTTGCGGAGCGCCGTAAAAAGCGCGGTCATTTTTTCTTCCGATTTGATGCCGGGTGACGTTTCCACACCGGAGGCCAGGTCTATGCCGTATGCGCCCAGCGCCGCCGCCTGAGCCGCATTCTCCGGCGAGATGCCGCCTGCGATAAAGGTTTTTGCCTTTGTGCGGGAGATAATTTCCTTCGCCAGTCTCCAGTCCGATTGCCTGCCGGAGCCGCCGAACATCCCATGCACTTGGGTATCCAGCACAAAGCCGTCGCATCCGCCGTCAAGATACGATTTCATAAGGGCCAGGAACGTCTCCACCGATTTGTCCGGCTGGCCTCCCTGTTCCGGCAGGTGGAGCGACTTGAAGACAGGTATCCCGAACGTATCGCGCACCTTTGCCGTTTCTTCCGGGGTTTCATTGGCCGTCAACTGGAAAAATCCGGGCTTTAGCCGCGCGGCAATTTGCGCATAAAGCTCCATGTCTGCGTTTGCCGTAAGCGCGAACATCCTTGGGGCGTACTCCTTAAACAGCGGGGATGCCTGTTCAACCGTCATCGTCCGGCGGGAGGAGGGGACTTGTACTACAACGCCGCAAAAATCCGCGCCGCTTTCGAATGAAAACCGGATGTCGTCTGGCCTGGTTTGGCCGCAGAGTTTTACTTTTGGGCGGTTTGTTTCCACGTTCGCGGGTGGCTAGAAGCTCTCCAGCATTGTGCTTACCTGCTTGCTACGCAAAAAGCTGGTGCTTGATGCGGAAATGACGTTTCCGTTTTTGGCGTCAATGATTTTTACGACAAGGTCAACATCGCTTCCCTTTTGCAGGTCCGATATAGTGCCTACGATTATAGCATCGGCGCCTATGGCCTCGCCCAGCCGCTTGGCGGCGGCGCTATCCATGGTGCCGTTGTAGGAAATTCCCATCTGTTTTGCCGCTTTCGTAACCTCTCCCTCGGCGGGCGTTTGGAAAAGGCTTTTCATTACGCTTATCTCGGTGAACTTGGCGGTAAGGTATTTGCCCAGTTGCGAAGTTTTACCGCTGGGGTTCACGAAATCCATTACTGCCACCTTGCGCGGGTGGCGGGTTGCGTTTTTCGACAGGTCGGTCGCCAGCTTGGTCAGTTTTTCCTGGAAGTAGCTGGCGTTCGTTGTCGGGTCAGGTGGCGGCCCCCTGAAGAGGAAACACGAGGGGAGCGACAGCGAAAGTAATATTACCGGGAGCAGGAAAATACGTTTCATCACCGGTGTATATTTACCATAGCGCAGTCCCAAATACAAAGGATGATTTGGCGCGGCCTTATAGTAGAATGGATGGGGTGAGTGGAGTTACGGGTCGCTTGGTGTTTGTTCTTTTTCGCTAGGGGATATTTGTGGATGCTGGGGAAGTAGGGACACGGATTAAGTTGCTCCGTTCCGTGGATTTTTTTTCTGCGTTTGTCGATGATGAGCTTGCCGAACTTTTGAAATTCGGCATTATAAAAAAATTCGGCGCCCAAGAATACATCATAAAGGAAGATTCCCTAGACTATTCGTTTTTTGTAATCCTGAAAGGCAAGGTAAGCATAATCAAGGAAAGCGCTAACAAGCGGCGTAAGCTGAAAATAGCTACGCTGGATGTAGGGGATTGTTTTGGGGAGATGGCGTTGCTACTGGACGGCCAGCGTTGCGCCAGCGTGATGGCGGCAATGGAGTGTTTCGCATTTGTCACGGACGGGCAATCGCTTGAGCAGATGGATATTGAAACCCAATTGAAGTTTATACGCCAAGTTGCAAAGCACATGGCGATAAAGTTGAAGAACCAAAGCACCGCCTTGGTGGAGGCCTTCTAGCCCGCCAGCGGGATTCGGCAAGCAAGCCGAACCCCGCCACTGCGCGAGATAAAGGCAAACTTATTCCTTGCTGAACTGCGCCCTTCGGTTTTTCGCCCAGGCGGTTTCGTTATGGGCTGTTTCCAAAGGCTTCTCTTCGCCGTAGCTCACGGTATTCAGTCTCGACTCATCCACCCCCAGCGATGTAAGGTATTTTTTCACCGAAGACGCCCTGCGGTCTCCCAGCGCCAAGTTGTATTCCGCCGTTCCCCGCTCGTCGCAGTGCCCTTGGATGACAACCGTTCCCTGCACGTTTTTCTTTATGGCAGCGGCATTTTTTGCCAGGATTTCACGGTCCTGTTGCTTGATTTCGGACTTGTCGAAATCGAAATGCACCCATCCCAGCTTTTCGGGTTGCTCAGTCTCGGCCTGTTTCTGCCGTTCCGCATCGGCCCGTTGCCGTTCCAGTTCGACACGGTTACGCTCTTCTTCGGCCCGACGCTTTTGGGCGAGTTCCTCTTCCGATGGCTGGTTTTCCGTCACAGCCGCCGTTTCAATTCCTCCTGATGGCGCTCCCGGTTGGGCGTGTCCATTTTTTGCCGCCTCCTGCGTTTTGGTTTCCTGCTTGGCATCGGTTTTCGCATCGGGTCCCTTGGCGGCTTTATCTTTGCCGGCACAGGCCGCGCCGAGCATCGCCATGGAAACTGCCATTGCAAGAACCAGTAATTTGGATTTTGTTTTCATAAAAAATCGCGCTCCTTCGGAAATATGTTTACTGTAAGCCCCAATTAAGGCGTTGGCGCAACGGTTATCGCCCTACGCCAAGTCTCCCCGCTATCGGACGCGCCGCTTTGCTTGTGCGCATTTCCCGCAAGCCCAACACGGGTATATAAATCAAACGGAGTTGATGGGTGCGGATGGATGTTCAAGGGCCAAGGGTAAAAACCGAATTTGTCCTTCGCTTCAGGAGCGGTTTGGCATCTGTCTCAACAAAGCAGTGGGTGGTTATGCACTGGATTGTTATTCCAATCCCGGAGACAGCGTACTCCACTGCGGCGATAGTGATAAACAAAAAAAACACGGAAAGAGTGAGCAAAGTCGTTATCAAGTCAAAATCCAGGAACAGGGGAAGGTCGCAAAAAAGAAACTTTACCATCCAAGCGATGATATCAGTTGCGGCAGGTAAATTCAAGCCGTGCCGGATTATTCGTGCCGGGTTCCAGATGCCTTGGCAGTGGCCTTTTTATATGCCGATATCGCGTCTTTCCTTTTCAGCATTCCTATGACCTTGTTGTCGCCGCCGGATATGACAGGAAGTTCATCAAGGTCTTTGATGGAAAATTTTTCCATGGCGTCGTTCAGGTTTTCTTCCGGCAGGAGCGTGATTACCTTGTGCGTCGTCAGGTCTTTTGCCACCACCACGTCCGCAAGTTCCTTATCCAGCATAAGTTCCCGGATATCCTGCACAGAGATAATGCCGGTCATAGCCCCGCCCGCGTCCACGCATGGGAAATAGTACGATTTCGATTTCGCCATGTATTCGACCACTTCCCTGAACTTGGTGTTTTCCGGTATCGTTTCAAATTGCCGTTGCATAACGTCCTCCACTTTGATGGAAGCCATAACAGCCGATTCCCTTCCGTGCCAGAGCGTTATGCCCATCCGCCGCAGTTTCTCGGTGTAGATGGAATTGGAGTAGAAGGCGGAGTACGTTGCGATGGAAGAGATGCACGCCACCATTATCGGCAGGATGATATGGTAGTTGTTGGTCAGTTCAAACGTCATAATGATGTTTGTAAGCGGCATCTGCCCTACCACCGCCATTACCGCTCCCATGCCCACTATCGCGTAGGAGCCGCCGGAGCCGGTGTATGCCGGGAAAAAGTTGTGCAACCCTGTTCCGAACACGCCGCCCAGCATGCTACCTATGAAAAGCGCCGGGGCGTACATGCCGCCGGAGCCGCCGGAGCCGAGCGTGATGGAGGTTGTTATTATTTTCACGAATATCAGCGATAGCGCAAGCGTCCAAAGCATTTGGCCGTTTATCACTTTGTTCATGGATTCGTACCCGTTGCTAAGCGCATCGGGAAAGATGATGCCGATAAAGCCCACCACTACGCCACCGACCAGGGGCATGGCTACCGGGTGCAATTTCTTTTCCTTAAAGTAATCGCCGCAGTAAAAGTATGCCTTGTAAAAAAGGGCGGCGACCAGCCCACCGGCCACTCCCAAAAGGACGAAAAAGAAAATCTCGACGTTTGAGACGAGAGTGTATACGGGAAGGCTGAATGCCGGCGTGTCCCCCTCCAGGTGGCGGGCGGTTGCGGTGGCGATAACAGACGAGAAGATAAGTGGCGAAAATACGTTTACGTTGAAATCGCCCAGGATGACCTCGATGGCGAATATTATCCCTCCTAGCGGCGCGTTAAATGCCGCCGCCATTCCCGCCGCGCTACCGCATCCCAGTATCATCCTTCGCCTTTCCGACGATGCTTTTATGATGCCGCCTACAAGCGAGCCTATGGCCGCGCCGATTACCACCGACGGCCCCTCGCGGCCTGCGGAGCCGCCGCTACCTATGGTGATGGCGGAGGCGATGGGGCGAAACCATATTTCGCGGTAGGGGGCGTTTCCCTGGTCTATGGCGGCCCATTTCATCGGCTCGGAAACCGAGCCTGAGTTTTTATCCGGGTTGAGGTAGTGGTTCATCAGTCCCACCAAAAGCCCGCCCAGCCCCACCATTACCGGTATCCAAAGCATGGAAAATGAGAGTTCCGCCGGAAGCCCGGCGAAAAAATTGGAATAGAAAAGGACACGTACTGTCCTTATCATCCATTTAAACAGCACTACGCAGATGCCAACGGTATAGCCGGTGGCGCAAGCTACGATAACCATAAAAACATGTTCTTGAAGGAGTATCCGCTTTAGGGAGTTAATCCCTGTGTACATCCACCCAACAAGTTTTTCCATATCTCCCGATGATACCAGATACAAGGGGTGCGCTTGCGCAAAAACCGATTGGGGGCAACTGCCAAGTCGAAAGCCGTTACCGGAGAATTACGCTAGGCAGGTCTTTTTGCCAGCGGGAACTTCATGGTTACCGTGGTTCCCTGGTTTTCACCCGCGCTGGATATGGACAGGCTTCCGCCGTGATATTCCATGACCATCTTGCTAAGGGTTATGCCAAGGCCTAGCCCTCCGCCTCCGTACGCATATTGGGCCGTGGCGTGGTGTAGCGTATCTTCCAGGGAAAAATAAGGCTCGAATATCACGTCCTTTTTTTCCGTTGGGATTCCGCGGCCTTCATCACGCACGCTTACCACCGCAAACCCGTCTTCAATCCTGCCGGACAAATATAGGCCCTTGCCGTCCGGCGTGTACTTTATGGCGTTCGAAAAGATGTTCTCTATGGCCTTCATTACCATCCCCTGGTCGCCGATTATTTCCGTGTCCTTCGGCAGGGCCTTAAGGTCGGCCTCCAACGTGATGTTCCTCTTCCCTTTTTCGATAAAGAGCCGTGTGTTGGTAAGGCTTGTCTCTACATCCAGGTAAAGGTACATGGGAGACATTCGCCTCTCCACCTTCGGGCGGTTTAAATCCGAAAGGAGCGTCGTAGCATCCAGTATCCCCTTAAGATCCCTGAACGACTCATCAAGCGAGACCCGTATCCGGCTGGCCCTTTCGGCCTCCACCCCGCCCATTGGCAGGTCGTCCAGCAGGGCCTTGACCAGCTGTAGCTTCGTAATCGGCGTGCGTAGTTCATGCGATGTTATGGTGGTGAAGTAGTCTCTCGCCTTGTGGAGCATGCTTTCGTAGGTAACGTCGCGTTTCACGGCAACGTAGTTGGCTATCTTCCCTGCGGAGTCAAATATCGGGGAAAATGTCGCGTGCGCATCGTAATATGTCCCGTCTTTTTTCTGGTCGTGGATAACGCCGGAATATATTTTCCCCACCCTTATTGTTTCCCATATGTGGGTGTCGGTATCTTCCTCGCTCCTGCCATGCGGCCTTGGCATTGGCCGCCCTATGACATCCTCCCTAAGGAATCCGCTTGTGCGTTCGTACGCAGGGTTTACATACTGGATCATGCCGTCCACATCTGTCACGACCACCATGTCTGCCGATTGCTCGATGGCCGTGGTAAGCAGGGCGCGGTATTCCTTCGCCCGTTTGTGCTCGGAAATTTCCTCCTCCAGTTCGCTCGTCCGCTCCCGCACCTTTTGTTCAAGCCTGTCGTTGGATTCCTGCAACGCCTCGCTCATGCGTTTGCGCTCCGATATGTCGCGCACTATCCCGGTGAAGAATTTCCCTTCCGGCGTTTCCAACCCCGCAAGTGAAAGCTCTATGGGGAATTCGCGCCCATCTTTGGAAGCGGCCGACACCTCCACCGTCTTGCCCAGTATCCTGGAAGGGCCGCCGGAGAGCACGCGCGCCAGCCCTTTTTCGTGCTGTTCCCTGTATTGTTCGGGGATGATTATAGACAGCGGTTTCCCAATGGCCTCTTCCACAGAGTACCCGAACATGGTGGAAGCGGCGTTAGACCACAGCGCTATTTCTCCCTTGGAGTTGATGGTTATTATTGCGTCGTTTGCCGTCTGCACTATGGAGCGGAACCTTCCCTCGCTGTTCTCCAGCAACCCCATTGTATGGCTGTTTATAAGCGCTACGGATGCCATCTCGCCAAATGCTTCCGCCATCCGTGCATCGTGGTCATTGAAGCCCCCCGGCTTGTTAGCTATGCCGAGTAGCCCCACCGCCTTCCCTTCTGCCATCAGCGGCGCAAAAAGCACGTTATCAAGGTGTACATGCCCGCCCGGCATGAATTTCCACCATTTGCTGTTTGCGAAGTCATTATCGTACACCGCCTTGCCAAGATGGTACGATTCCGCCCGCAGGCCGCGGATAGGCATGGGGAGCGTTGGGTCAACGGTGCATTCCCTTCCGCCTGCCTCCAGGAAAAGCACCTCGTTCTCCGCGCCGTCCGGCGTCAGTAATGCCACATATCCGGCGGTGGCTCCGATGAGGTTTTTGCACGAGTCGAAAATCGCGCGGGCGGCCACCGGGAATTCACGGTAGGTAAGCACCGCCCTAGTGCTTGCCAGAAGGGCGGCAATATCCTCCTGCCGTTGCTTCAATTCCTCCTCAGCCCGTTTGCGATCCGATACTTCCGCCAACAGGAGCTTGTTGGCTTCCTCTAGCGCGGCCGGGTTGTAGAGATAGTAATAGAACAGGGGTATAAGAATGGCGGTAAGCACACCGGCATCTACAAGTATTTTTGCCCACACCGGCAGGGCGACGAGAGAATGCACGAATAGCATAAGGGCGGTTTCTGCAAGGAATACGAGCAAGGCTATAGACACCAGTTGCCGAAGCGGCAACGCACCTTTGTCCAATCCGGGAGTTTCCAGCTTATCCAATTAAATTTTCACTCCATCTGCCCGCAACCCCATTCTACAGTAGAGCCATGAAGAAGACTAAAGTTTGTTTTTTCCCTTAAATGCTGTTACCATAGCCAACTTTTGCAAAACCCAGTATGTAGGGCATTATATTTTTAAGGCGAAGAACATAAGATGATACAGATTAACGGCCTCTCCAAATCTTTCGGCGGGCAAGTGCTATTTGATGGCCTTAGCTTTCTTGTGGGGCCAAGGGAGCGGATAGGGTTTGTGGGGCGCAACGGCTCCGGCAAGTCTACCCTGTTCCGCCTGATACTGGGGCAGGAGCAACCGAACGACGGCAACATCGTAATCCCCAAGGGATACCGCATAGGCACGCTGGAACAGCACCTCAAGTTCAGCAAGGATACCGTGCTGGAAGAGGTTTGCCTCGCGCTCTCCGAAGACGAGGAGTGGGATCACTACAAGGCGGAGAAAATCCTTTCCGGCCTCGGCTTCAGCGATGAAGATATGCAAAAATCGCCGCTGAGCTTTTCCGGCGGATACCAGATACGAATAAACATGGCGAAACTGCTGGTGGCCAAGCCAAACATGCTACTGCTGGACGAGCCGACCAACTATCTTGATATCGTAAGCCTGCGCTGGCTACAATCGTGGCTACGCTCGTTCCAGGGCGAGATTATCATCATCACCCACGACCGCGGGTTTATGGACGAGGTAACGACGCACACCATGGGGCTTATCCGCAAGCAACTGCGGAAATCCAGGGGCGACACCGTCAAGTTTTTCGAGATGCTGGAAGAGGAAGAGGAGATACACGAAAAAACCAGGGTGAATCAGGAAAAGAGGATACAGGACATGAAAGCCTTTGTGGCCCGGTTCAGCGCCAACGCTAGCAAATCATCTCTGGCGCAATCGCGGCTGAAACTTTTAAACCGCATGGAGCGCATCGAGAAGCTGGACCACGAGGATACGCTTGGATTCAAGTTCCACCATGAGAAGTGCCCCGGCAAAGTGGTGATGGACGTGCGGGATATAAGCTTTTCCTACGATGGAAGCGCGGAGAGCGCGTTGTTCAAGGATTTGAGCTTCCCCATAGGCTCCAATGACCGGATAGCCATAATCGGCAAGAACGGCAAGGGCAAATCAACATTGCTGAACGTGCTTT
>JAHFEI010000290.1 GCA_023248615.1 Nitrospinales bacterium
CGCCTCCAACGGCGAGGAGGCATTGGAGAAGGCCAAAGCCGAAAAGCCCGATTTGATGTTCCTGGATATCATGATGCCCAAGAAAGACGGTTTCGACACCTGCAAGGAGATAAAGGAGAGCGAGGACCTGAAAAACATTTATGTGATAATGCTGACCGCGAAGGGAAGGGACATGGATAGGCAAAAAGGGTTGGAGCTTGGCGCCAACGAATTCCTTACCAAGCCGTTCGTGCCGAGCCAGGTTTTGGGCATAGTTAAAAAAGTTCTTGGGTGATTTTCCCGAAATGAAAAAGAAACGTATCGGCGCGGCCAGCAAGGGCAAGCGCCGTCTTATTGATGCGCAGGAGCTGGACAGGTGGATGACCGGGATTTCCCACGAGTTCCGCACTCCGCTCAATTCCATACTCACCCTTTCCGACCTTATACTTGCCGGCGGGGAAGAGACCACGCGTAGCGAGATAAACGAGTTCATGACCATGATACATGCGGACGGGCTACGGATATTGCGCCTGCTGGAAAAAATGATATTGTCGATAGACATAGAGAGTGGCAATGCGTTTTTCGACCCCAAGCCGGTATCCCTTGCCGAGGTATTCGGGCAGGTGGTGGAATCCATGTCCTCACTTGCGAATGGCAGGGAAGTGAAAATGGGCATCGGCAAAAATGCGGTGGTGATGGCGGATGAGGCAAAGCTCCGTACGCTGGCATCGGAACTGCTGGAAAACGCCTTTTTCCACGGTACTCCCGGCGCGCCGATATCCATTTCTTCGCGTACGGCAGGGAACAAAATAGAGATTTGCTTGGCGAATACCGTATCTGCCGAGTACAAGGCCGACCCGGGAAAAGTTTTCGGGAAGTTTATCCAGGGTAATGAGGGCGACCTTACCGCCAAACCGCCCGGTATCGGCGTTGGGCTTACCCTGTGCCGCGAGATATGCGAGGCGATGGGCGGCGGGATTGTTTGCGCACGGCCCACAAAAACAAAATGGGTGGCAAAGGCATCCATTCCCAAGGCGGGATGATGGAGCCGTTAGCCAACAGGATATGTGAAATAGTACCGGGATCTACGCTGGAGAGCCTAATCTCCAAGTTTGCTTCCGTATCTGATACAGAATTCGCTCTCGTAATAGCGCAAGACCCGCCGCTGACCATTGGCTCGGCGGAGTGTGAAACGGCGGCTGGCGTCGTCACCGCAACGCTGGAGGTGCAGGGGGAAGAGGTCGGCGTTATTTACGGGCATTCGCAGGGGCATTCCGCCGAGAAGGTGGAAGCGGCGGTGAATATGCTTAAGGAAATGCTGGAATCCAGCATCTCGCACGAGATGGAGATGGAGAGCCTATCCATGGAGGTGGCGAACAACTACCAGGAAATCCACTACATCATGGAGAACAACACGCTATTTGCAGAGGCGCTGGAAATAGACGCCCTCAGCAAGATTACGCTGGAGCGGGCGTTGATGATGTCCAACGCCTCTATTGCCACCATCATGCTGTACGACAAGGAGAAAGACCATCTCACCCTTTTGGGGCGCGATGGCGGGCGGGCTGGCGCAACGGACACCGGGCCGGTGCCGCTGGCTGGAAGCCTGTGGGAAAACGTGGTGCGCGAGTTGCAGCCGTTGCTGATAGAGGACGTTACAAAGGCGGATGAACTTGATCCGGAGATATACCGGGCGATGGACTTCGGCTCGTTTGCCACGGCCTGTTTCCTTTCTGTGCCGCTGAAAGTTAAAGACGAGGCGATAGGCGTATTGAACGTGGGGGACAAGACGACGGGCATGTTCACATCTTCCGACATGAAATCGCTTGGCGGGCTTGCCGCACAAAGCGCCTCATCCATAGAAAAGGCCAGGCTCTACAAGAACGTAGAGAAAGAGGCGAAGCTCCGCTCGAATTTCCAGCGCTACCTATCGCCGACCATCGTGGACGATATAATAAACAACCGGGCCGACATCACGCTTGGCGGCGAAGTTATCGAATGCTCCATCCTGTTTTCCGACATCTGCAAGTTCACGACTATTTCCGAAAAGGAAAAGCCGGAGGTTATCCTTGCCACGCTGAACGACTACTTCTCCGTCATGACGGAGATAATTTTCCGCCACAAGGGGACGCTGGATAAATTCATCGGTGACGCCATAATGGCGGTTTTCGGAGCTCCTATGTTCTCGCCCGATTCGCACAAGCAGGCAGTGCTGGCCGCCATGGAGATGCACCAGGCGCTGGGAGTGCTGACACGTAAGTGGGAAGCGGAAGGAAAACCGATTTTCCGCCAGAGGATAGGCATTAACACGGGGCTGGTGGTTGCCGGAAACATCGGCTCTCCGGACAGGATGGACTACACCGTCATAGGCGACGTGGTGAATACCGCTGCGCGTATGGAGGCGAACGCACGCCCCATGACCACACTGATAAGCGATAACACCTATCAAAAGGTGAAAGACATGGTGAAGGTGCGGGCGCTGGAGCCGATATTGGTGAAGGGCAAAACCATATCGTTGCTTACATACGAAGTGCTGGCCATGAAACCGTTGGCGACTGGCCCATCGGAGGCGCTACGCAAGTTTCCCCGGCTGGGGCTGTCCAACGCCACCACAGTGCGAGACGCGGGCGGTACCTACACGTATGAGGGGACAACGCTGAATCTCAGCTCTGGCGGAACGTTGCTTGCCCTGCCGGTGGAACTGGAGGCCGGGTGCAGGGTGAATGTAGACATGTCACTCGATGGCGGCGCAAGCACCACTACGATGTGCGGCAAAGTGGCGTACCGGAAAAAGCTGAAGGATAATGTGGGTACGGTTTATTATCACACCGGCATTGAGTTCAGCGATATGTTGGAGGAGCACCGTCGGGCGCTCCTGGCTTTCATCGAAAGTTGACCGTTCCGGCGTGTTGGCTCCCCGGTGCGCCTGCTCTTTGGCAGTTGTTTTTGGCAACTGCCGATAGTATCTTTACCCGATGGGCAAAACAGGCAAAAGTTTCGTCAGGGAATATGTAGAGGCCATCATCGTCGCGCTACTTGTTGCGCTTGGTGCGCGGGCGTACGTGGTGGAGGCGTTTGAGATACCGTCGGAATCAATGGTTCCCACGTTTGTGGTCGGCGACCGTTTGATAGTGGATAAGGTGGTGTTCCGCTTTCGCCATCCGCAAAGGAACGAAATCCTC
>JAHFEI010000291.1 GCA_023248615.1 Nitrospinales bacterium
GTTAGGAAGGCGGCTTCGGAATCCGAAACCAAAATCTCGCGTCCCGGAGGTGACGACCTGCCGTTCGTTTATTCCGGTACGCTTGTCGTCCACGGGCAGGGGATTGCCCGTGCGGTATCTATCGGCGGCGGCACGGAGTTGGGCAGGATAGGGGAGGCGCTGGAAAGTTTGGAGCGTGGCGATACCCCGTTGCAGGTTGAAACGCGGCGTGTGGTGCGGTTTTTCACTGCCATAGGCATTGTGCTGTTTGTCATCGTGGTTGTGCTTTACGGCATTATGCGTGGCGACTGGCTGACCGGTCTTTTGGCCGGTATTACGATGGCCATGTCCATCCTGCCGGAAGAGATTCCGGTGGTGCTGACGGTGTTTCTTGCGCTTGGCGCGTGGCGCATCTCGCAAAAAAGCGTTTTGACGAGGAGCGTCCCGGCACTGGAAACATTGGGGGCGGTCACGGTGCTGTGCGTCGATAAAACCGGCACGCTTACGCAAAACCGCATGTCTGTTAGCAGGCTGTACTCGGACGGGAAATCGCATGGGGTGGATGGGGTCGATGTCGCGCACCTGCCGGAAGAGTTCCACCGGCTGGTGGAGTTCAGCATCCTTGCCGGGAAGAAGGATCCGTTCGATCCCATGGAAAAGGCGTTGCTACAGCTTGGCGATGATTACCTGAAAGGTTCCGAGCATATACATGAGGAGCGCCGCCTTATGCGCGAGTATCCGCGCACAAAAAAGTTTTTGGCCTTTACGCACGTTTGGGGAAAACCGGGGAGCGGCGAACTGTTGGTCGCAACCAAAGGTGCGCCGGAAACCATCGCGGAGCTTTGCCATTTCGACCATGCGCAACGGCGCGATATGGATGGGTGGGTGACGCAGATGGCGTCCGATGGGTTGCGTGTACTTGGCGTGGCGCAGGCAACCCTGCGGGCGAATGTGGAGTTGCCGGAAAGCCAGCATGATTTTGAGCTTACGTTCGTGGGGCTTGTCGGTTTTTCCGACCCGGTGCGGCCCGCTGTTCCACAGGCCCTTAGGGAGTGCTACAGCGCGGGGATACGGGTGATGATGATAACCGGAGATTACCCGGTAACGGCTATGAGCGTAGCCAGGCAAATAGGTTTTACCCGCCCGGATGAGTGCATAACGGGGCTGGAACTGGAGAAGATGGGCGATGCCGAACTGAGGGTTAAAGTGCGGGAGATAAGCATCTTCGCCCGCGTGCTACCGGAGCAAAAATTGCGCCTTGTGGAGGCGCTTAAGGCTAACGGCGAAGTGGTAGCCATGACAGGCGATGGCGTGAACGACGCCCCGGCCTTGAAATCTGCCGATATCGGAATAGCCATGGGGAAGCGCGGGACGGATGTTGCGCGAGAGGCGGCGGCGCTGGTGCTTACCGACGATGATTTTTCGTCCATAGTCAGCGCTGTGCGGATGGGGCGCAGGATTTTCGACAACATCAAAAAGGCGATGGCCTATACCATCGCCGTACATGCGCCTATTGCGGGCATGTCGCTTGTGCCTTTGCTGTTTGGTTGGCCGCTGATTTTCCTGCCGGTGCATATAGCATTCATGGAGTTGATAATCGATCCGGCCTGTTCCGTGGTCTTCGAGGCGGAAGGGGAAGATGCGAACGTGATGCGCCGCCCGCCCCGCGACCCAAACGCGCCGTTGTTTGGCTCCAAAATGGTCATTATTAGCATATTGCAGGGTGTGGGAGTTTTTGTTTTTATTTTTGGCGTGTTCGCTACGGCCATGTTCCGTGGGGCGTCGGTGGAAGAGGCGCGTGCGCTTGCTTTCACCACGCTTATCGTCTCAAACGTGGCGCTGATACTCACCAATCGCTCGTGGACATTGGGCATAGTTGAAACACTGAAAAAGTCGAATGCGGCGTTGTGGTGGCTGTTGGGCGGGGCTACGGTATTTTTGGGGCTTGTGCTGTATATCCCTTTCTTACGCTCTGTGTTCCGTTTCTCCGCGTTGTCTCCATCTGATATCGCCGTTTGCGTTGTTGCCGGGGCTATCAGCGTTGTCTGGTTCGAGGGCCTGAAGGCTTACCATCGGCGGACTGGAACCGTAAGAAGCTGATATCCGCCACTCCTGTGCGCGTGTCTTGTCCCTTGCCCCTGCGGGGCAAAGTATCAGGAGTGCCCGTACCTACCAATAGCAGATTTTTAAATTTGGCGCTTTACGAAGTTCTTCTCGATGAGCGAGAGGAAATCCAGCGTGAAGTTGTCCATCTCCGTGGCGAAAACCTTGCCCCGGTGGGAAAAGTAATTGTATCCGATAACCGCCGGGATAGCCGTTACCAAGCCTGCGGCGGTGGCTATCAGCGCTTCCGCTATGCCGGGAGCCACTACGGCGATGTTTGCCGCGCCGCTTAGCCCCACAGCCTGGAACGACTCCATTATCCCCCACACGGTGCCGAACAAGCCGATGAACGGTGCGGTGGAGCCAGTGGTGGCAAGGAAAAACAGGAAGCGTTCCATGCGGGTTATTTCCTGGGCGGTGGCTCGCTCCATGCCGCGGGCTATGCCGTCTATCCTCTCCAGGAAAAAGCGTTTGTCGATGGCGGCCTGTTCCACGTTGGCGATGCGGAATTCGCTTTCAAACTCCACGTAACCGGACAGGAACACCCGCACCACCGGGCAATCTTTCATCCCCTTGCTGGCGTTAAGGATGTCGTCGAGGCTTTTGTTCTTCATGAAAATCCTCATGAACTTGTCGGAGTCTTGCCGCACCCGGCTGAACATGAACATCTTGGCTATCATTATTCCCCACGAGAGTACGGAGAAAAGGAAGAGCAATGCCAGCACGAATTTGGCGACATGCCCGGAGTGGGCCACCATCTCGATTACGTCCGCATGCCCGGCTACCATTTTAGCTGTGTTCAAAAAGCTTACCCCCCCGTATTTAAATCGCCTCGTCCTGCCCGTTGATGTACGGGATAAGAGCGGCAAAAGACGATGCTAAAGGATGGGATATGCCCTGTCAAACCCTAAAAAGCGGCGTTGCGCCGATTTGGACAAAAACAGGCTAAAAAAAGTTTGTTGCGAGCACATAGAAATGTCCGGTTTAAGAGCACGTTAATTGACCGCTTTTTTACTTTATCAGTTTCTGGGAGTTTTAGCATAAATTAAGCTTTTTCAAGCGACCGCCTTCACGCAC
>JAHFEI010000292.1 GCA_023248615.1 Nitrospinales bacterium
GGGGTTGAGGATATACTGCAAGTTATCGCTGAGGTTTTTTACGTTGGTGCTAGCTTCCTGCACCATTTTGTTCCGGGTGGCTTCGATAGCGGCACGGAAACGTTGTATCTCCGCCTTCACCTCGCTCTTATGGATGGTACGAGTCACCACACCTACGCGAAACCTATCCAGCACGTAGGCTTTGCCTATGGCTATTCCGGCGGACGCTAGGATTCCCTTAAATACCTTCACGCAGGGAGTTTAAAGCACTTTGGAGTCCACAAGCAAGAAGTGACTTAAAGCTTCTATCGCGGCCTCACCATCAGGCCCTTCGGTTTCCAAGGCCAATAGGCTACCGGGGCCAGCTCCGAGCATGAGGATATCCATAATTTCCTTGCCATCGGCCCATAGCCCCGCATGCCCCAAACGGATTTTGCAACTAAACGCGCCGCTTATTTGGGTGAAATGAAATGCCAGCCTGGCATGCAATCCCCAGCGGTTGGTCAGCCTTATTTCAGCCTTGGGCATCTTTCTTCTTGAGAAAGTCTGAAGCAAGGTAGATATTCTCCTTGCCGTACTCCTTTAGCTTATTAGCCATAGTCTGCAAATCGCTGTTCTTTTGAAGGGACACAGCCTTAAGCAATATCGGAAGGTTTACCCCGGCGATAATTTCCATCTTTATCTCATCCTGCAGGGATATGCAGATGTTGGATGGGGTTCCGCCATACAGGTCGGTCACCACCAGAACACCGCTACCATCGTCAACGGCGCGTATGGCATCTTTTACGATGTTGCGGGCCTCGGACGGGTCTACATTATGGTCTACAGCCACGGCGCTTATGGAACCTGCGTTCCCGGTTATGAAATTCGTAGCAGACAAAAATTCATGGGCAAGGTTCCCATGGGCGCAAATGACAACCCCTACCATCTATCCCCTCAATCCAATTTAGCGACCCGCCAGAATTAACGGCTTGCGAGCCTTATTGTACCCGACTTACCCTCTGCGCCATCAGCCGATTTTATCTTCTCCCAAAAGTCGGCCTCCCCCACCAGCCTGGATATCCCGGCAAGTATTTTCAGGTGTTCGCCCGGCTTTCCGGCTGGCGATAGCAGGAGGAACACCATGTGTACCTTTTTACCGTCCAGGGAATGGAACTCCATCCCCGGCTCCGACACGCCAAACGCGGCAAAAAACCCGCCAAGCCATTTGGCATGGGGGATAGCCGCAAAGCCACCAATTGCGGTGCTTCCCATCATCTCACGATGGCGCAACGACTCCTCTACCCCAGACCAATCGTGCGCCGGAAACCGCCCGCGAAGGCCGCCAACCATCTCCGCTATCGCCCCATCCCTGTCAGAGGCCGACAGGGATGGAAACACCGCATCGGGCAGGAGCAACGAGGAAAACCCGCTCACCACAACAACGACGATAAGCGCACAGGCCGATAGCCGCCCTGCCTATTCCTCGACTGCGCCCAAATCCACGGCAACTTCAGACCCGCGGACATGGGGATGGCTTGTATGTTTTTCCTTGTACTTCTTGGCTTGGACGACAATCTTGTCCATCACTTTGTCTATGGAGGCGTACATGTCCTCGGACTCTTCCACCCCATGGAAATTTACGCTGTTGCCAGTGACGGCCACTTCGACGATTTGCCGGAATTTATCAACGGATAGCGTAATGTTGACGCGAATGTTCAAGTCCATGTACTTTTTTATGACGGAAGCCTTTTCCAGGGCATAGTCCTTCAACGCCGGAGTCACTTCAACTTTTCTGCCGTGTATATGTACTTGCATGGTAAATACTCCTCTCTTAGAAAATGGTAATTAATGTATCCTTTTACGCTTGGAGGCGGGCGGGACTTTGAGTTCCTTCCTGTACTTCGTCACGGTACGTCTTGCTATCCTCACGTCCTGCATCTCCAATATCTTCACAATATGGTCATCCGTAGCCGGCTTTTTGGGGTCCTCCTCAGTCACTATCTTTTTTATCATCTCCTTCACCCTTACAGAGGACACCATGTTGCCAAGATACGAGTTGACCCCGCTGTGGAAGAAGAACTTCAGCTCAAAAATCCCTTGTGGCGTGTGGATGTACTTGTTGCGGGTAACACGGCTTATGGTCGATTCGTGCATGCCTATGTCGTCCGCCACATCTTTTAGCACCAACGGCTTCAGGTGCGACATGCCATTATCCAAAAAGCCGCGCTGGAACTTCACGATGCTCCGCCCCACCTTCAACATCGTCTGCCGACGTTGCTCAATACTCTTCACCAACCACTCGGCAGCGCGGAATTTATTCTCCACAAATTCCTTCGTAGACTCCTGCACCCCGTCCTTGGCCTTGAGAATATTCCGGTAGTACGGGTTGATTTTCAACTTTGGCACACCGTCATCGTTAAGAATAACCTGATAATCATCATCCATCTTTATCAAGTAGATATCAGGCACAACATAATGGGCATTCTCCGTACCGAATGACCTGCCTGGAGCCGGGTCCAGAGATCGGATAAACGAAATGGCTTCCATCACCCGCTCCACATCCACCGCCAGCTCCTTTGCTATCCGCGTGTAGTTGCGGTCACTAAGGCTTTCCAGATGGCCTTCTATAAGTTCACGTATTATCGGGTCGTCCGGCTCTAGCGCCACAGCCTGCATCAGCAGGCATTCCTTCATATCTGCGGCACCAACGCCGGTGGGGTCGAACCCCTGTATGATGGTTAAAATCTGTTTCACTTCCTCTATGGTTGCCTCTGCCTGCTCCGCCAATTCGGACAAAGCGGTCTTCAGGAACCCGTCGTCGTCTATTTCTGAAACGATAATCTGCCCTATTTCGTTCAGCCTCGGCTCCAACAGCGTGACGTTCAACTGCCATAGGAGGTGATCGTGCAACGATTCGCTGTTGCGCAACGTATTTTCAAGGGACGGTTTTTCCTGGTACCCTTCGCCGGTACCTCCCTCGTACGCCTCTTCCTGGAAGTAGGCGTCCCAATCCATCTCCGGCTCTTTTTTCTCGTCGGAGGATTGGGTTACGGAAACCTCTTCCTCGAAACCCTGGGTAGGCTGGTCTTCCGGTTCACGCACCTCCCCCGACTCGACCTCTTGGGTCTCCTCCTCGGGGAGCTGTTCCTCCAGGAACGGGTTTTCCTCCAGCTCGCTCCTGATGGAG
>JAHFEI010000293.1 GCA_023248615.1 Nitrospinales bacterium
GGTCTTTCGGTGGGGGAGGGGCGGGGGCGTATGGTGAGTTTGCCGCCACTGCTGGGTTGCGGCTTTGCATCCTGGGGAATCGTCATATGGCCTTTATCATCTGTTCATTGAAAAAACGGAACGCCCGACACGCTTGCTGTAGTTTTTCTAAACCCTTTCGGAAGAAAAATCGGCGAGGGAGGGGGGCAAATTCCAGAATAATGAGCCGCAGGAACGCGGCTCGTGCAAGGTGTGTAGCAGGGAATGGGGGGGATGTCCAGCATTTTTTGCCCCCTTCAAAGCTTCCTGGCTTTGAAGATGAGCCTGATGCCTTCGGCGACTAAAGAAGCGGGCTTATTGGCCCGCGCACCGAATTCTGAACTCCGGCCACTCCCCGCTAAAACGGCTTCAGCACCGCCAGGAACACGATGCCGGCCATCAGCATGGCGGGGATTTCGTTGAACAGACGATAGAATCGCTCCCTGTGCCGGTTTTCGCCGCGCAGGAAATCCTTGCGGTATTTCGCCATCATGCCGTGGCAGGCGGCCAGCAGCAGCACCAGCACCAGCTTCGTGTGCAGCCAGTGCATCCCGGAGGTGAAATCCCCCCGCGCGTAAGCCAGCAGCCCGCCGAAAAGAAATGTCGCAACCATCGCCGGGTTGATAATGCCGCGCAGCAGCTTGCGCTCCATTGTGCAGAAGCGGTCATATTCGTCCGTGCCCGGAAGCGTCTGCGTGTGGTAGACGAACAGCCGCGGCAGATACAGCATCCCCGCCATCCACGCCATCGCGGCGAGAATATGCAGGGCTTTTAGGATGTCCGTATAGTGGCTGAGAAATTGCATTAGTGCCAGTGCCGGTGTCAGTGAGGTTTAGCCGACACTAGCACCGGCACTGGCACTTGTCACCAACTCCGCAAGCCCGGCGATGAAGCGCGGGTGCGTCCCCACGGCGGGCACGCGGACATAGGCGGGGACGCCGGATTTTTCCGCCAACTCGCGGTACTGAATGTCGAGTTCCACCAGCGTTTCGGAATGCTCGGAGGTGAACGCCACCGGCACGATCACCAGCGGAACTTTATCTTTCCCGGCGCGGATAATCTCCTCGTCCGTTGCGGGGCCAATCCATTTTAAGGGGCCGACGCGGGATTGGTAGCAGAGGGAGGTTTCAGGTTTCAGGTTTCGGGTTTCAGTGTTTTCTCCACTTCCTGAAACCTGAAACCTGAAACCTGAAACCTTTTCCATAATAGCTTCCACCGTCTGTTTCACCTGGACGGGGTAAGGATCGCCCGCATTGACAATTTTTTCCGGAAGCCCATGCGCGGAAAACAGGATGCGCGGTGTGCCGTGTTTCGCCGCTTCCGCATAACCCGCGCGGAGCAATTCCGCCTGCGCCGCGATAAAGCCCGCCTGCGCGGGATAGCTTTCAATGCTGCGGGTGGGTTTATTTAACCCGGCTTTTTTTGCCGCGCGATGCCAGTCCGGAAAGGATGATCCGGTTGTAGTGGTAGAAAATTGCGGATAAAGCGGCAGTAAAACAATCTCATCCGGATCATATGCCCGTACATTCCGTGCCGTTTCCCCGGAAAACGGATGCCAGTATCGCATAACGATAAACACTTTATAATCGTTCCCTTCCGGATTTCCTGACCCGGAAGATGATCCCAAAGCACTATGTACCACTAAAGACGGCTCGCCTGCTGGATCGCTTTCTTTGCCCTTCAACAAATTTTCCAGTGCCTGCGCCTGTGCCTGCGTATTCGCAAGGATGGGAGAACCCCCACCAAGATACGCATAGATTTTCCGTGCTTCCTCCTCGCGCCTGGAGGAAATCAACCGCGCCAGAAAATAGCGGAGCGGCTGCGGTAATCCGATGATAGCTTTGTCGTGGAACAGATTGAACAGGAACGGTTTTACGCTTTCTGGCTTCTCCGGGCCACCAAGATTGAAGAGGATGATGGCGATCTTTTTCTTTTCGCTCCCTTCCGGGATTACTATCCCGGAAGATGAGCCTGACGCGCCCTGCGCGACTGAAGAATGCGGGCTTGCTAGCCCGCGCTCCTGTACCGTTATCTTACCCACGCACGGCCTCCAGCATCGCTTCCACGTGCGCAATCGGGGTGTGGGGAAGAATGCCGTGACCGAGGTTGAAAATGAACCTTCCTCCGCCCAGCATGGCCTTGATGTTTTTTATCTCTTTCCGCATAACATCCCCTCCTGCAATCAGCAGTGCGGGATCGAGATTTCCCTGCACCGCCGCGTAAGGCTGGATATACCGCGTCGCCCATCCGAGCGGAATGGAGCAATCCATGCTCACCGCATCCGCACCGGATTCCCGCGCAAAATTTTCATAATAAATGCCTGCCCCGCGCGGAAATCCGATGATAGGAATATCAGGACAGGCCTTTTTCACGCGCTCAATAATATTTTTCGTTGGTGCTATCACCCATTCCTGGAATTTTCCCGCTGGAACCGCACCCGCCCAACTATCGAATAGCTGCAGCACTTCCGCACCCGCCTTCACCTGTGCAATAAGGTAATCCGAAGTAACCTGCACCAGAATATCCAGTAACCCTGAAAATACCTCTGGATGGCGATAGGCGAATTCCCGCGCGCCTGAAAAATCCTTACTTCCCCCACCTTCCAGCATATAGCAGGCAACTGTCCACGGTGCTCCTGAAAACCCTATTAATGCTGTTTTTTCAGGCAATTGCTGTTTAACCATGCTGATTGCCTTCATCACCGGCGTAAGCCTTTCCACCGCACCCTGCACCACCAGTTTTTCCAGTGCCGTGAACTTTTCCAGTTGAGGCCCTTCGCCCTCCACATAATCAAGCTTCAAACCCAGCGAGTGGGGAATCACCAGTATATCGGAAAAAATAATGGCCGCATCGAACGCGAACCTGCAGATAGGCTGGAGCGTCACCTCCGCTGCTAATTCCGGCGTATAGCATACTTCAAGGAAAGATCCCGCCTGCTTCCTCACCGCATTATATTCCGGAAGATACCTTCCCGCCTGACGCATCATCCATACTGGAGGAACAGAAGGCTGTTTTCCCCGCAAGGCTTCCAGGAACGGCTTAGGTATGGAAAGATTCACGCAAGGTATCCCTAATCTATAATAATAATTCTTATAAGAATAAAAGTAGTAGTAAGATGTAGTACGGTGGA
>JAHFEI010000294.1 GCA_023248615.1 Nitrospinales bacterium
TTGCAAAGTATACGATTATTATAGAGATGAAAATGACCTGCTGGGTGTAATGCTGTTTGATCGCATTTTTAGCTTGGATGCTTTGGGCCAAATAGCTGAATATTTTGATGCGCACCCGCTGGCATTCTTCCCTGAATTGCGCGAACCCTCGGTAAGCATAAAAATTGAACACCTGACCAGCGAAAACGCCTCTCTCAAAGATCAGGTGGCCCAGCTTGAGGGGGAAATAGACCAGCTCAAGAAAAATACCCCCGACTACTTGGACAAAAGCCACCGCCATTACTCGCCAAAGCTTGAAGCCGCTATTGAAGTGTGGAGGGCGATATTCCAGAATTCGGGCAAGGAAATCCCCTCAAAGGCGAAACGGATTGATGAATGGTTGGATAAGTTCCGCCCCGATGTAGCAAACGCAGATTCAATAACCCGCGTGGTAAATCCAACTTCTGAAAAATAGTTTGTACACGATATGAACCGCTAAATACGCGCCTATTCCCCCTTCTCGATACGCCATGTACAAACTTTGAAATAGGTTCGTGTTCGTGCTTTCCTTCTTGCCATGCCGGAAGATCATCCTACAAGAGCAAGGCCCATTAAACCTTTTTGTAGGAGACGAAAAAACATGAACAAAGGATTGTTAAACGAAAAAGAGGCCGCCATTTTTTTGAAAGTGTCACCCGAATTTCTACAGGGAGACCGCTGGAGGGGTGCAACCATACCCTTCATCCGAGTTGGCAGGCGCGGGGTGCGCTATCGGCAATCAGACCTTGATAAATATATCGAGAGCCGGGTACAGCCCGCCGTAGCAGGGGGAGGCCGCTGATGAACCCGAAAAGATGCACCCCCGGCATTTTGCAGATGCTGGGGAATTTGGGGGCGGCGAAATGACCAGCGGAACCGCCCTTAAGAATCAGCCGAAGTATAGCACAGCCTTTCTGGCGGGGGATGGCGATGGGGGGTGACAGAAATCAGCGGCGCAAGAAATCGCTCCCGCCATTTTTGCGAGTGCCCCATAAACTATTTGATTGTGCCGCATGGGCCGACCTCTCATCCTCCGCCGTGCGCGTGTACCTTTGCTTTCGGCGGGCGGAGAACGGGCACAATGCCGACAGTTTAAAGGTTTCCTACGCCTACTTTCAGCGTCACGGCTGTGGATCGTCTGCAACCATAAGCCGTAGTCTGAAGGAGCTTGTCGCGGCGGAACTTATTGAGATCGTCACGCCGGGCGGCCTCTTTAACCGTTGCACGGTCTATCGCCTGTCAAAAACATGGGAAGCGCGGGTGACAACTTCATTTTCTAAAGCGGGCCGCTTCAAATCTGAAAGCGGCGGCCCGATAAATGCAGCCCCGCCGCTTCAAAATGTAAAGCAGTTGGTGCCATTGGCGGCTGGCGTCAACTTCAAAAACTAAAGACATCTATATATATGCCATACCCACGCACGGAAAGGACACGATGATATGAATGCACGAAGAGAAGTTATTGCCCTTGGAATCACCGCCCAAGGTCGAAATGAGCTTATTACCCACTTGAAAGGCCGGAAATTGACGCGCGGCCAAGCAATCAAGGCGAAGTGCTATGAATGCGCAGGCGGCTTTACGGATGGCAAGGCTGATTGTGCGATTCCCCATTGTCCCCTTTATAGCTTCATGGCATACCGGAAAACTACCCCCGATGGCAATTCCGTTAGGTTGAAGGCGGGAGTATGAGGGTAAGGGGGAAGTTAATCTCTACAGGCCCCCTTTTTAACAGGCGATGGCAGTTTCAAATCCTCATCGCCCCGAAATGGAGCGATTTAGTGATTTCACCCTGGCCAAGGGAAAATACCCATGCCAATAGCCAATGTGAAGAACAACGGAAGAGCAATGAGAATCGGGAATTAATCGGGCGTTGGAAGCGCGGACTGCCCCTCGGCCGCATTTTCCGAAAAACGACAAACTGACACCTAAAAAAGGGTCGGTGTGAAAACCCGGCGCGGCGAAACAACAGGGAAATAGCAGGGGAAGAAACATACCAAGGGTCTTAAAGCAAAACACCGAAGAAAAAGCCGAAAACACCCCTCGAAAAGGTAACAAGGTTACACCTAAAAAGGGGGCGGTAAGGGGCAAAAGATGAAAAATGACAATCCACCCCATGCAAAGCGGAAAGGAACGCTTAAAAACGGGAACCCGCCCGGCGATCCTTCCAAAGCTCCCCGATGCGGTGCCTATGCCCGGACTACCGGCAAACCGTGTAATTCACCCGCAATGAATAATGGGCGGTGCCGGATGCACGGTGGCGCGAGTACCGGGCCGAAAACGAAACGGGGAAAGGCGCGGGCCAAGCGGGGGAACTGGAAGCAGGGCAAATATTCCGCTGAAACCAAGCGCGAGGATAAAGAAATACGGGATTTGTTGCGGTTCAATGGCAAGGTGGTGATCTTCGTGGTTAAAAATCACCTGACATGCCGGGAGATGAAAGCCGCTAATCCCGCACTCACTTGGGAGGAATGGCTGAAAATGCCGCTACATTTGCCGTTTCCCGTTCCGCCTTACATGTACCGCTGGCAGGCGCGGAGAAGAAAAACCCGTGAATAAACCCGAAACAGAAAAAGGCCCATTACTCCAAGGGGGGTCTACGCTCGTCCCCAAGGATAGTGGCGGAACGCCTCCCGCTCCGCACAATGGGCCAATCTGTCTGTAAAGGCCCAAATGCGGAGAAAAACTTCAAGCGGCCTCCCCGCGTCCACTGCCGCGCCGGCGACCGCGTTAGTAATTGAACAAAGTGCAATTTTATGCTTCCACTTTTAGGGACGGGTTACTTACATTTATTGGCTTTAGCTTGGTTTTCTAATTCACAAAGCACCTCGCGCCAGACCCGATCAGCCTTTTGATTGTTGCCGAAATGAATTATTGATTTCATTTCTTCACGGACCACACGTTTGGATGGCGGTATCTCAACTTTTTGCAGCCGAAGAATGATCTTCATCGTCCCTTCTTTTACCTTTTTTCGTTTCAGCAGTGCTAAACCGTTTCTCGTGGCTTATTTGCCAACATAACCTGTGGCATTTTTGCGAGCATTACAGGTGGCTTTTTAAACCGGAATTCGCACTAAGCAAACCGTACATCGTCCGAAGTTGTTTCAGGGAAAAACATATTCGCTGCGCCGCGT
>JAHFEI010000295.1 GCA_023248615.1 Nitrospinales bacterium
AAGCAGGTGGAGACCAAGGTGGAACTCGGCGTGCTTGCCCCCATAGAAGTCACTTCGGCGGAAGCTACCATCGCCGTGCGCGAGCAATCGCTTATCGGCATCCGCCAGTCAATATTCAACGCGCAGGACAAACTAGAAATGCTTATGAACCGCAAAGACCTGCCGCTTGGGTCGCCCGTTGCGATAGTTCCTACAGACCCGCCGGTATACAAGGATGTTCCTCTTGGCATCGGGCAACTGCTGGAAGCGGCGTATGAAAACAGGCCGGAGTGCAGGCAATCCCAACTTGCCATCGAAAGCAAAAGGAACGAGCTGGCTTTCAACAAAAACCAGCTTTACCCATCCGTGGATTTGAACGGCTCGGTAAAACTGAAAGGGGTGCGCGGCTCCGGGCGTACGGTTATTTTTAACGGGCAACCAGTGGTCAGCAACCTCGCAGGCGGGCAGGGCGACGCGTTCGGCGACATGGCGGGCGGCAAATTCTACGACTACTCGGTGGGCGTTTCCGTGGCGTATCTGCTTTCCAACCGCAGTGCAAAGAGCAAAGTGGCCAAAAGCATGATAGAGCTTGATGCGGACGAAATGTCACTCGCAAGCTTGCGCCAGCAGGTGGAGATGCAGGTTCTAACGGCGGCGCGGGATGTGGAAGCCTCTGGGCAAAGCATACAGGCATCGCACGCGTCCAGCGTCCTTTCGGCAAAAAAGCTGGAGGCGGAAAATAGCAAGTACAAGGTGGGAGCATCGACATCCTTTTTGGTGTTGCAGTACCAAAACGACCTTGCTTCCGCCCAATCTGCGGAAATAAAGGCGGCCACGGATTACCTGAAAGCCTTGGCCAGGCTGGAAAAAGCTACTGGTACCGTCCTGCAAAAACACAACATAACCATCGCGCAGCAGGATAAGTGACCCCCGGCGCACGCGCCCTGATCTTTGAAAAAAACTTCCATCGTGCGGCGGAGCTACGCAACATACTCGAAGGAGCGGGGTACGGTGCGCGGACAGTTGTCTACCAGGCGGAGGCGCGGACAATAGCCTCGCGTGAAAAGTTCGATTTGGTCATCGCGGGGTTTGATGCGTTTCCCCTCCCGCCGGAGGTGGAAAATATACGCACCATCATCAGCGCACCACAAGGGAAAATGGCGCAGGTGGAGGAGATAATAGTGCGGTACGGAGTTACCGCCACGGTAATCGAATATCCGTTCGAGGCCGACAAGGTCATAAGGGCGCTTAAAAAGGGGGAGCCGCTTGCGCCGAAACCAAAAGCCGCCCAGCCGGACGACATTCCGTTCATACTGGGGAAATCCGAAGCCGCGAGAAAAATGAAAGGGCTGCTCATGAGTGCGGCGCAGGTATCCAGCACGGTTTTGCTTCTTGGCGAAACCGGCACGGGCAAGGAGCTGGCCGCACGCGCATTGCACGAAATGGGGCCGCGCAAGAGTAGGCCGTTTGTGGCGATAAATTGCGCCGCGCTACCGGAGACGTTGCTGGAAACGGAGCTTTTCGGCTACGAGAAAGGCGCTTTCACCGGAGCCGATAAAAGGAAAGCAGGCCGTTTCGAGGCGGCTGACCGTGGGACGCTTTTTCTCGACGAGGTGGGGGATGTCTCACCCGCCATGCAGGTGAAGCTGTTGCGCGTGCTGGAATCCGGCAGCTTTTACCGCGTGGGCGGCGAAAGCACGGTGCAAACGGATGTGCGCGTTGTCTGCGCCACCAACCGGGATATATTCGAGATGGCCCAAAGCGGTAGCTTCCGCCGCGACCTCTTGTACCGGATAAATGTCATTGCCATCAACCTTCCGCCACTGCGGGAACGGGCGGAGGACTTGCCGCTTCTGGCGGAGCATTTTTTGGGGAAATATTCGACGGAATTCGGCAAGGGAATATCATCCTTCTCCACCGGGGCGATGCGCGAAATGGCCCTGTACCGATGGCCCGGCAACATACGCCAACTGCAGAATGCCATCGAACGCGCCACTATCCACTGCCGGGGCGAGGAAATAACCGAAATTATTTTCGACCCCGAAACCCGGCACGACCAAGCCCCGCCTCCCCCGGAGGTTGATGGTTTGGCGGCGCTGGACTACTCGGCCATGAAGGAGCGGGTCCTGGATTTTTACGAAAAGGGATACATCTCCGCATTGCTGAAGCGCGAGGGAGGCTCTATCCAAAATGTGTGCGAGCAAAGCGGCATAGACCGCAAAACGCTTTACCGCAAAATGAAACAGTACGGGCTGGATAAAAAGGACTTCAAGTAAATGGGCCGTCTTTTCATCCCGGCGGTGCACCTGCCGCACGGCAGGGAAGTTTTCAGGACGCTCCCGTTCCGACCGTCGCAGTTCAAAAAAGTCCTCAAGTGGTATTCGGAACGCGCACTCCTGCAATGCTCGCCCAGCGATGCCATAGTCCTTTCGCACATGCCGGATGGCGACTACCTGCGCTTTTTGCTGGAGCGCGGGCTGGGCACGGAAAACATAACGGTGTGCGAAGGGGACAAGAGCAACCTGGCGCAAGACATTTTGGCCGACGAAACCGCAATGCGAAAGCTGGCGGAGATGTCGCCCACTGCGGCGGAGTTTTACATCCACCTGGAGGAATTGGACGACCTGGCGGAAAAGCTGGGCTTGGCGGAGGAGACTACGCATCCCACGCTTACGCGGATGTTCAACACCGCATATTTTCTCATCCGGCTGGAGGAAGACCTGGATATCCCTGCGATACCGCGCACGCAGGTGCGCTCCTCCCGGCTTAAGGAGCCGCTACAACAGATGGTGGGCAACAGCCCGATTTTTGTGCGGGGAAACGAAAGTTGCGGAGGGAGCCAGGCCTACCTGTTGCGCAACGAAAACGATATAGACTCGATGGTGAAAAAGGCGGGGCGTAACAAGACCATCACGCGCTTTTTTGCGTCTCCGTTTCTCGATGTGCAGGAAAGCTGGAACGTGCAGTACCGCCTCTCCGAAGGGAAATGCGTCCTGTTCGGCGCGAGCAGGCAGTCGCTGGAAGGCGGATACGCACACAAGGGGAACATAGGCGGTGAGCCGCCGCCGGAAAAGGTATTGGAGATTTCCCGGAAAATTTCGCAGCGCCTTTCGGAAATGGGGGGCAGGGGGATGGTAGGCATAGACCTGCTGGTAAGCGGCGCGG
>JAHFEI010000296.1 GCA_023248615.1 Nitrospinales bacterium
GCGCAGATGTTGCGTGTTGTCCTGGCCGGGTGCGCCGATAAGATGGGATACTATCCTCCCTGTCTTGAAACCCTCAAACATCATTTGTCCCCGTATCTTTTCCCCAATCCTTGGCTTTCCACAAAAACCTGACCATAAGCCACACATTAACAACGATAATAAAGACAACAATGGCGATATAGGGGTATGGTGAAAAACTCATTTGCCCAACAACCTCTCCAAAATCCCTACCACGAATACGATATCAACCACTAGAGTTTACCACAAAATACAAAAATGATTTAATATCAACCGGATGTGAGGCACAAAGGGCAAATAGTGCGACGCTCCGGCTTGCAGTACGTTATGATATACGCCTGTGGACGAGCGATTATGGAACTTCGCCGAACGCTCCTCTGTTTTTTAAGGGTGCCCTATGGCGCCACGGTGCTTGCAACTTTCAAGGAGGCTACATGGAAATTCTGGTTTTTCTGCTGGTTGTGATGGCTATTGTTGCTTCAAGTAGCGTACGGATAATTTACGAGTACGAGCGTGGCGTTACATTCATGCTCGGCAAATACTTTGCCACCTATGACAAGGGAATAAAATTCATTATCCCAGGGCTTATGACGATGGTGCGCGTGGACATGCGCCTCGTCGCGCTGGACGTTCCCCCACAGGACATCATCACGAAAGACAACGTGTCCATAACCGTCAATGCCGTCGTGATGTACAAGGTGATGGAGGCGGAGAAGGCGGTAATCAAGGTTGGCGACTACCATTACAACACGTCGCTCTTTGCGCAAACCACGTTGCGGGCCACTGTGGGACAGCACGAACTGGACGAAGTGCTAAGCTCGCAGGATAAAATAAACGCGCGGCTACAGGAACTGCTGGACCACCAGGCCGACCCGTGGGGAATAAAAATATCCTCCGTAGCTATAAAACATGTAGACCTGCCGCAGGAAATGAAGCGAGCCATGGCCAAGCAGGCCGAGGCGGAAAGGGAACGCCGGGCGAAAATAATCAATGCCGAGGGCGAACTGCAGGCATCCGAAAAGCTGATGCAGGCGGCAGAGATGATGGGAAGGCACCCGATAACACTGCAACTGCGCTACCTGCAAACGCTCCGCGAAATAGCCACGGAAAACAACAGCGTTACAGTATTCCCGCTTCCGATGGACATCATCACCCCATTCCTGAAACATATACAGGACAAGAATGGATAGCGGCGAGGAACGCGGCAAAAGATGAAACGTTTTTTGAATAGCACGGTAGTCCCGTGGCTCGCGTTCTTGCTGGTTATCCTCATATCCGTTACTCTTCGCGTGCGCATTACGGGAGCCGAGCAGATGGAATACTGCCGGAAAAACAGGTATATCATCGCCTTCTGGCATAGCAGGATATTCTACATGCCTTACCATTTCCGGTTTGGCAAAGGCCTGTATGCCCTTGTATCCCCCAGCGCCGATGGAGAAATAATCGCAGGCATACTTCGGCTGTTCGGCATAAGTAGCATACGCGGGTCGTCCTTCCAGCATGGCAGGCGGGCGCTGATAACGCTGGCAAAAACGGTTAAAAAGGGTGGAAGCGCCGCGATGATTGCGGATGGCTCCAGAGGTCCCGCCAACATAGCGCAACCCGGCTCCATATACCTCGCCAAACTCACCGGTACGCCGATTATCCCGATAACGTTCGGCGCAGAGAAAAAAAGTAACCTCAACAGTTGGGATCGCACCCTTATCCCGCTTCCATTTTCCCGCATCAACATGGTGTACGGGAAGCCCATGATAATCCCGCCCGACCTCAGTAACGATGAGATAGGCAAGAAACAGGCGGAACTGGAAGCGGAACTAAACCGGCTTACAGCAATGGCGGATAACTTCGCGTGACGTTCATATATAACATTGCGCTTGTGTTTGGGCTATCTGCATTCGTGCCATACACGCTGTGGCGCTTTTTCACCGGCAAGGAAACTACGGAAAGCCTAGTGCAAAAATTCGGTTTCTACCGGATGCCGAAGCCGGAAAAAGGCGGGATATGGATACACGCCGTATCGGTGGGAGAAGTAAACGCGGCCATGCCGCTTGTGGACTCTTTGATGTCGCGCGAGCAAGAACAGCCGATTATTTTCTCCGCCAGCACGCAAACCGGAATGGCGCTGGCAAAAAACAGGCTGGAGGGCAGGGCCACCGTCACTTACTTCCCATTCGATTTCCCGTCCGCCGTCAAAAGGGGATACGCGCATTTTTCCCCGGCCGCAGTGGTGCTGATGGAAACGGAAATATGGCCTAACTTCATCCGCCATTCCGGGAATGTGGGAAGCCGCGCCATACTCATAAACGGCAGGATATCCGACCGCTCATTCGGCAGGTACCGGAAAATCAAGTCGGTCATAGCTCCGGCGCTACTGGCATTTGACGTCCTGCTGATGCAATCGGAAAACGATGCGCGCAAGATAATAGAGCTTGGCGCGAATGGCGCGAATGTGCGGGTAACCGGCAACATCAAGTTCGACCGGCCACTCCCACAGCCGGAAGACAAAGCGCACGTTATGGAACGCTTCGGGCTACCGCCGGAAACAACCGTCATCATATTTGCCAGCACACACCCGGGCGAGGATGACATGTTCCTGCAAACGATTAAGGAACTTTCCACGCGGCACCCCAAACTCTTTCCGATAATCGTACCCCGGCACGTGGAGCGCTCGCCGAAACTGGGACAACTCTGCCAAAAGTACGGTTTTAACCCGGTGATGAGGTCTGGCGGGGGCGGACACGGCAAAAACCCGCTACTGCTGGTAGATACCATCGGCGAACTGGCGCAGCTTTACGGGGCGGCGGACATGGCGATTATCGGCGGAAGCTTTATCCCGCATGGCGGACAAAACCCGCTGGAGGCATCCTCGTGGGAAGTGCCGGTAATCTTCGGCCCGCACATGGAAAACTTCCGCGATATATCCCAAAGGCTGACGGAGGCCGGAGCGGCCGTTTCCGCAAACAACATACACGACCTTAAAAAAACCATCGAGGGGTGGATAGCCGACCCGGAAGCGAAAGAACTGGCCGGAAGGGCCGGGCGCCAGGCCGTGATGGACAACCGGGGAGCGCTGGAAAAAACCGTCCGCTCTATAGCCGAACTCCTGCAATAACCCTTCGT
>JAHFEI010000297.1 GCA_023248615.1 Nitrospinales bacterium
TTGCAGAAGTAATCGTTGGCTTCCCCTTCCAGTTCGAAAGTCAGGCCCTTCGCGCCGAACGCCATAAGGCTTTGTCCCGCCGTTCCCGTCGCCCTGATGTGGATGGTGTCGTCCGGCAAACCATTCTCGCCGTACCTGCGCGATATTTCTGCGGAAAGCATGGTGCCGACCGTGCGGTTTATATTTCGTATGGATATTTCGGCCTTTACTTTTTTTCCACCTTCCAAAGCCGGTTTTGCCAGCTTTATCAACTGGTGATCCATAGCATCGTCGAGACCGAAGTCCTGCTCTTTGCACTTATGTGTGGCACACCCGGATGGCTGCGCCCTATGGAGCAGGTTTTCCATCTTCAGGTATTTCGCCTTGTAGTGCGTGATGTTTTGCTTCACCTTCAGCTTGTCTACCCTGCCCACCATCTCGTTTACGGTGCGGAACCCAAGCATTGCCATATGCTCCCGCAAATCCCTGGCGAGGAACATGAAAAAGTTAACTATATGCTCCGGCTTTCCGGTAAAGTTTTTCCTCAGTTCCGCGTCCTGGGTTGCAACGCCTACGGGGCAATTATTCATGTGGCATTTGCGCATCATAATACATCCGCTTACGATGAGGGCCGATGTGGCCGCTCCCCACTCTTCCGCGCCCAAAAGCGCGGCTATGGCGGCATCGCGGCCTGTAATGATGCGCCCATCCGCCTGCACCACTATCCTGTCGCGCAGGTTGTTGCGCATCAGCACCTGATGGGTTTCCGCCAAGCCCAGTTCCCACGGCAAGCCAGCATGCTTGATGGAGCCGAGCGGCGAAGCTCCGGTGCCGCCATCATGGCCAGATACCAACACGGCTTCCGCGTGCCCTTTTGCAACGCCCGCCGCAATGGTGCCAACTCCGGCCTCTGCGACCAGCTTTACATTTATCCTAGCGCGGGTGTTCGCGTTTTTCAGGTCGTATATAAGTTGCGCCAAGTCCTCAATAGAGTAAATATCGTGGTGTGGCGGCGGCGATATAAGACCGACTCCCGGCGTGGAGTGCCGAACTTTTGCGATTACCTTATCAACCTTGGGGCCGGGAAGCTGTCCGCCCTCTCCCGGCTTTGCCCCTTGGGCCATCTTTATCTGTAGTTCATCCGCATTGACAAGGTAGTTGGAGGTAACGCCAAACCTGCCGGAAGCCACCTGCTTTATCGCGGAGCGGGCGCTATCTCCATTAGGAAGCCGTTTGAACCTCTCAGCATCCTCGCCCCCTTCGCCCGTGTTGCTCCTTCCGCCAAGGCGGTTCATAGCTATTGCAATGGTCTCATGCGCTTCCTTGCTTATAGAGCCGAAGGACATGGCGCCGGTGAAAAAGCGTTTTACTATCTCCTCTGCGGACTCCACTTCTTCCAACGGTACGCTTTTCTCCAGGTTCACAAACTCCAGCAGGTCTCGCAACGTATTGGGTTCGGTACTCCCAGCATCCCCAATCAATGATGTGAACTTCTTGAATGCCGCGTAATCATTATTCCGGGACGCCTTTTGCAGAAGGTCTATCGTGACCGGATTGAACGTGTGTTTTTCCCCCCTAGCCCGCCAGTAGTACTGGCCGCCCGGCTCCAGCTCCAAATCCTGCGGCTCGTTTTCCTTCGGGAACGCGAAATTGTGCCGCATCAACGCTTCTTTCTCCAGCGTCTCCAGGCCGATCCCGCCAAGCCGTGACGATGTCTTGGTGAAGTATCGGTCTACAAGCTCCTTATCCAGCCCCACAGCCTCGAATATCTGCGCACCGATGTAGGACTGTATGGTCGAAATACCCATCTTTGCTATCGTCTTCAACAGCCCCTTATCCACCGCCTTCATGAAGTTCTTGCAAGCCTTATCTTCCCCGGTGATGCCGGCATCAAGGTTATGCCGCCTCAGCAGGTCGGCAATGGACTCGAAAGCAAGGTAGGGATTGATGGCCGACGCTCCGTATCCCAAAAGGAGCGCGAAATGGTGGACTTCACGCGCTTCACCTGTCTCAATGATGATGCCGCAGTTGGCCCTCTTCCCCTCGCGCATCAGGTGGTGATGCACCGCCGCCACCGCCAGCAGGGATGGGACGGGCGCCAGCTTGGCATCCACTCCCCTGTCGGAAAGAATGATGACATTCGTTCCCTTTGCCACCGCATCGGAGGCCTTCCTGCATATATCGTCCAACGCCGCCTTAAGGCTGTTTTTGCCTTCCACCGCGCTAAAAAGTATCGGGATGGTAACCGAGTTGAAGCGCCCATGGTTTATATGCCGCAATTTTTCCAAGTCGTTGTTCGTAAGTATCGGGTGCGGTATCTCGATGACCCGGCAATGTTCCTTGGCTTCGGAAAGTATCTGCCCCTGCGCCCCGATAAAGGAAACAAGCGACATGACCGAATGCTCACGCGTAGAGTCTATCGGCGGGTTCGTTACCTGCGCGAACAGCTGGTAAAAGTAGTTGAAGAGCAGGTGCGGCTTTTCCGAAAGCACCGCCAGCGGCGTGTCGCTTCCCATGGAGCCAAGCGGTTCTTCGCCGTTGTTCACCATCGGCGCAAGTATCATTTTCAAGTCCTCGAACGTGTAACCGAAAGAGCATTGCCGTTGTACGAGCGATGGGAAATCGTGCGCAAACGGCGATTGCACGTCGTTAACTTGTCCCAGTTCTATTTTCCCCTCGGCAAGCCACTCGGCATAGGGTCCTTTGGCCATCAGTTCCTTTATCTCGTCGTCCGGGATGATTCTCCCTTCCGCAAGGCTTGCAACAAACATCCTTCCGGGCTGGAGCCTGCCCTTCAGTTTGATGCTCTCGGGCGGGAAATCCAGCACCCCAGCCTCGGAACCCATGACAAGGATGCCATCATGCGTCTGGAAGAACCGGGATGGGCGAAGCCCATTCCTGTCCAGCGTAGCTCCGATAATCTGCCCATCGCTGAACGCAATGGAGGCTGGGCCGTCCCACGGCTCCATCATCGTAGCGTGATATTCGTAGAACGCTTTTTTAGTCTGGCTCATTTCCTTGTCGCTGGCCCAAACTTCCGGTACCAACATCATCATCACATGCGGAAGCGGCCTGCCGCCAAGCACCAAAAGCTCCACCACGTTATCCAGCGTCGCGGA
>JAHFEI010000039.1 GCA_023248615.1 Nitrospinales bacterium
GTCCAAGCCCAGGATTGCGTTGGATTTTTGCGTTTCTGCTTTGCGCAGTTCGGGTGTGCCGTGCGGGGTAGGCTCGCCACTGGTAAGGTCCAACACAGCGACATATTTTCCCTGCCGGATGAGCGATGCCACCGTTCCGGCGGCGCCCAGCTCTATGTCGTCCGGGTGAGTTCCGACGGCAAGGATATCGACCATCGTTTTAACTCCCTTTCAATTACCGAATAATAATAGGCCAACCGCACCTCCGGATCGTCCATCTTGCCGCCGAAGGAGCGGCTCTGGTCCTTATAAACCCGCGTTATGGAAAACTCCTTCACAGACAGGCCAAATCGAAACGCCTGTATCCAGAATTCCAGGGGAAATGCGTAGCCGGTTTCTTTCAGGTCCAACTGTTTCAGCGCCTCCACGCGGTATCCCTTCATGCCGCAAAAGCTGTCGGTAAGGTTATATCCGGTGATGCGGTTTATCAGCGCCGTCATCTTCATGTTTATGGCATAGCGGTCTGGCGGCGGCGTATCGTCTTTTTCCGACTCTTGAAGGTAGCGCGAGCAAGAACAGATGTCCGCACCTTCTATACGCCCGAACAGCTCCGGGATATGTTTCGGCTCATGCTGTTCATCGCAGTCTATCGTCACCAGTTGCCCGTAGCCTTTTTCGATGGCGTACCGGAATGCGTCTATGATGGACTGCCCATAGCCGATATTCCGTGGATGGGTAAGGTGGGTAATGCAGACCACATCTTTTATGGCCTCTATTATCTCGCCGGAACGGTCGGTGGAGCCGTCGTTTATCAGCAGTATGTCGCAACGGTGGTAGGAACGGATTTT
Source organism: Nitrospinales bacterium (assembly GCA_023248615.1). GTDB lineage: Bacteria > Nitrospinota_A > UBA7883 > JACRGQ01 > JACRGQ01 > JAHFEI01. The sequence continues at coordinate 828 of JAHFEI010000039.1, forward strand.
TTCCACGACGGCCAGGATGTGCCGCTCCTCATTATAAACGGGAACGGCGACAAGCTTTTTCAAGCTGGCGCGTCCCCGGCGGCGGGCGTTCTTTTTTTCACCATAGTCACTTCGTTGCCTATTTCGTTGTACGACACACTATCCATGAAATGCCGCATGAGGTAAATGCCCCTGCCGCTGGCCTTATAAAGGTTTTTCGTGTCGCTGGGCCCGCCCGTTTCGTCCGGAACAAACCCGCTCCCCTCGTCCCTTATTTTAAACCTGGCCTCGTTGTAGCTTATATCCACGGTTAACCACACTTTTTTCGACTCGTCCTTGCCATTGCCGTGGAGCATGGCATTCACCAGCGCTTCATACAGCGCGATGTTCACATTCCCAAGTTGGGCCGGGGCGCAAAGCCCTATATCTTTCAGGTGTTCCGTTATGTAGTGGATTACGCCGTTGATGTTCTCACTTTTCGACGGGATTGCCGCCTTCATGCTGAAATCGAAATACGGCAATACCCGCTGGTTCTCCACGCGCGATTGTTGCAACTCCAGCAGGCGTGACACGGAGTGGAATATGTCCTGTGCGCCAAACGGCTTCGGCAGGAAATCCGAAGCTCCCGCCTTCAGCGCCTTTGCTGTGTTATCCACATCCGCAAAGCCGGTAATGACCACAACCAAAATTTCACTGGAGAAATCTTTTATCCTGCCAAGCAACTCCATGCCGTCCATGCCCGGCATCTTCAGGTCCAGGATAACCAAGTCTACCTTTTCGCTTTCGATTATTTTTATCGCCGCAAAACCGTTGGCTACGGAAGAAATACGGTAGTTTCGCCCGGCAAAAACCGCAACTATGACTTTACGTATGCTTTCCTCGTCGTCAACGACAAGGATGTGAGGCATTGTGGCGGCCGTATCCATCTTGATTCCTTTCTCCGGTTGCGCCAGCTTGCGGCATGGCAAACAACCTGCCCAGTTTTAAAACGACAAAAACATTGCCGCCCTGTTTCCCTGCTCCCAAAATGCCCCTAAATTATTCAGTGGGTGATTGTACCAGAACAACATCCCGGAAAGAAGCGGACAAGGCAAAATGGTGCGAAAACACGGCATCCATTCCGTTTCCCGCAGTCCATAACAAATGGCGTGGAAATGCGCGGAGAAAGGTGTTAGTATCCCAAACTTATCGTCGAACTTCGGCGACGTACTGTACGCCCGGGTAGCTCAGTTGGTAGAGCAGAGGACTGAAAATCCTCGTGTCACTGGTTCAACTCCGGTCCCGGGCACCACTTTTTTAAGTATGATATGAAAAAAACAGGCCTGACCTCGTTTTTTGACGCATTGCACCTCGTGCTAAGCAATGTACGCGCAGTTGAACCTGTCGGGCGGAGCCTTTTATCCGCCGCAGGCTTTGTACTTCGCGAGGATATACGGGCCGATCGGCATCTTCCCCCCTTTCACCGTTCCGCCATGGACGGCTATGCGGTTCGGCTTTCCGAACTTGCCGCTGGCAAAACACTTTTCCGCCAGGTCGGTACGCTGGAAGCCGGAAGCGCATGGAAGGGAAAAGTCGGCAAAGGAGACTGCCTGAAAATAATGACCGGAGCGCCGGTGCCGGGCATGCTGGATGTCGTGATACAAGTAGAGCAAAGCAGGCTATCCGGCGGCATGGTAGAACTGGCTGGCCCGGGAGTTTGCAAATTCCTGAACATACACCGAATGGGTGCGGACGCAAAAAAAGGCGCCCTGCTTTTGAAGAAGGGAGCCGTCTTGTCCCCGCGCAACATCGCGGTTGCATCGTCCGTCGGCGCTGTGCGCCTCGCCGTTTCGCGCCCAATCCGCGTGGCGGTTGTCTCCACAGGCAGAGAACTGGTGCCAGCCGCCGCAACCCCATCCCCTTCCGGCATACGCGATTCCAACTCCCCGTTTTTGATGGCGCGGCTAAAAACGATTCCGTGGATAAACGCCTCATTCGCCGGGATAGTGAAAGACGACCCGCGCAAACTGGAAACAATACTTGCCGCCGCGCTGGAGAAAAACGACATGGTTATCCTTAGCGGTGGCGTTTCCATGGGTGATGCAGACCACACGCCAGCCGTGCTGGAACGGCTGAGGGTCAAAAACATTTTCCACAAATCCGCCATCAGGCCGGGGAAACCAATCTGGTTCGGCACGAGCGGAAAGAAAGCTGTTTTCGGGCTACCCGGAAACCCGGTATCTGTCGGGGCTACATTCCACGAGTTCGCCCTGCCTGCCCTGAAGAAGATGGCCGGGATATCCGACCCGCACGTACGAGTACTGTACCTTCCTCTGGGCGCAACGGCGAAAAAGAGCCACCCCCTGCGCGAGTTCCGCGTGGCGCGGCTGGTAGATGGCGGCGCGGCAGTATCGCCGGTAGAAACCTACCAAGGCTCCGGCGATTTTGTTTCGGCATCGCAAAGCGATGGCCTTATAGTCATCCCGGAAGACAGATGCGAAATGCCAGCCCGCGAAATTGTGGAGTTTCACCCCTGGGACATGCCATGAAAACCGGCGTGCCGGTACTCGGCTTTTGCGGGTACAGCGGCTCCGGCAAAACCACGCTCCTGGAAAAGCTGGTACCGCGCCTCATTATGAAGGGGTTGAAGGTCGGCTACCTGAAACACGATGCGCACCGCCTGGATGTGGACAGGGAAGGGAAAGACACCGACCGGCTTTTCAAGTGCGGCGTCCAGACGCTTGCCGCCACCTCCGGCGAAGGGACGTTCGTGCGCCAGCGCCCAGACGATGAGAGAGAGTTTAATACAGCCGAAATACTGCCCACATTCGCCCAGTGCGACATACTGCTGGTGGAAGGCTACAAAGATGCTCCGTGGGAAAAAATCTGGGTACACCCCTATTCCGGCGGATCGGATGACAAGCCAACGCTGGAAAACATACGGTTCGAGGTTGGCGGGCGCGCCAGCATAAGCCACAGCGACATAGCCCTGCTGGAAAACCTGGTGTGCTATTGGCTAATACGCAATAACAAGCTAAAGCCGCTGTACGGCGGCGTATTGGTGGGCGGCAAAAGCAGGCGTATGGGTACACTGAAATCACTGATAGAAACAGGCGGCACAACGCTGGCGAAAAAAATTTATTCGTTGCTGAAAAGCCACACCAGGGAAACCTACCTTCTGGGTAGCGGACCGTTGCCCACATCGCTTTCCACCGCGCAAAGTATAAGCGACCTGCCGGATATAGAAGGGCCGCTGGCCGGATTGGTGGCGGCGCACAGGTTCGCCCCGTATGCCAACTGGATTTTTTTGGCAGTGGATATGCCAAACCTCGATTCGCCGTACCTCCTCAACCTTCTTGGCGGGTGTTTTCCCGGTGCGCGGTTCATCGGCGCACAATGCCCGGCTACTGGCACACCGGAACCACTGGCGGCCCTGTACACATCCCAACTGTTGCACACCATCGCCGCTTTGCACGGCGGCGAGCGCTCCATCAGCAGGATGTTGCAACAACTAGGCATAAAAGGAAAGCCGGAACTTTTTGACCCGGTGAAACTAAAAAACCTGAACAGCCCCGAAGACTTGGCGTAGGGCAAAAAATCGAAGCATCCGGGAACCCCCCTCGTGAAATCCTTAGATTAATTTTTTAAGCAGTTTGATGAAAAAATTGCCGCCAAGCGTTTCGCCGTAGTAATACTTCGATGGGTTCCTTATGACGTCCGAGTAGCTGGGATAAAGATGTATCGCCTCCCAAATCCTGCCGAACGGGATGTTGAAATGCTTCGCCAATTGGACCTCGTGGATTACTTCCGAGGCATGTGCGCCTAAGATGTGGGCGCCCAGCAATTTACCGCCCTTACCCAAAATGATTTTGCTTATTCCAAACTCCTCTACATCTACCCTTGCCCTGTCCGCCTTGCCGTATTCGTAACGAAGCACTTTCACGCTATCGCCATGCGCCGCCCTTGCCTCTTCCTCCGTAAGCCCCGCATGCGCAAGCTCGGGATCGGTGAACGTACACCAAATGACGTTCGCGTAATCGACCCGCTTTTTCACCGGTAAAAATGCATTCCTGCAAGCTATCACCGCTTGGTATTCGGACATGTGCGCAAACTGGTAAGGGCCAGTGACATCCCCGCAAGCGTAAATATTATCCGCAGAAGCCTGTAACATGCCGTTAACCGTTATCCCGCCTGTACCGTAGCGGACTCCCGCTTTTTCCAAGTCCAGCCCTTCCGTATTCGGCTTCCTGCCCAGCGCCACAAGAATAGCCTCCGCCACTATTTCCCTTTTCCCGCCGGACTCCAGGACGAGCGAAATTTTTCCGCCTACCTGCGAAATTTTTACTGCCCTCGTAGACGTAAGTATCTTCAACCCCTCGCTACGAAGCCTGTCCGCAAGCATCGTCGCCAGTTCCCTGTCCTCCCTGGGAAGGATGCTCTCCTCCATTTCGACCACCGTAGTTTCCACGTCCAGCCGGTTGAATGCCGAAGCAAGCTCTATCCCTATCGGCCCTCCGCCCAGCACAACAAGCGAACGCGGCAACCTATCCAGCGAGAAAACCGTATTGTTGGTCAGGTAAGGCGTCTTGTCCAACCCGTCTATGCTTGGCACAAGGGGGCTGGAACCGGTGGATATGATAATCTTGTTCGCAGTCAGCCTCTTGCCACCCACGATTATCGTGTGGTTATCCAGGAATTTCGGGCTACCAAAATGTACATCGATGCCAAGCGCGTTGAAACTTTCTGGCAGGTGCGAATCGTACACCTTTTGCACCACGGAACGGACATGGGACATCACGTTATCGGTATTCAGGGAAAACGGGGCATCGGGTTTTAAACCGAACTTCCCGGGATTTTTCATCTCGTGGGCCACCCTCGCGGCCCTGATAAACGCCTTGCTGGGAACACACCCGAAATTTGTGCATTCCCCTCCCAGCTTCCCTTTTTCAACCATGGCAACGGTCTTGCCGAACCCGCGCGCAACTTTGGATGCGACAAAACCGGCCGCTCCGCTACCCAGCGTAATCAGGTCGTAATCGTACTTACCCATTTGCCGTTATCCTTCTTCCTTATAACCTGCCAGTCGCCCACCGTCCCAAAACAACACGGCATGCGATGTATTATAGTTCCATATTTTCCATCTGGAACGGTGGTTTAAGGCTGTACACTATTTCATATTCCGGTTAGCTAAAACCGCACAGCCCGGCGGGCGACAGCAACCGGGTTAAAAGTAAATCCTTTATATTCCGCGCTATTGGTAATTCGGCACAACTTATGCTCCCTATCATCCTCGTGAATACGGAAATGGAAAACGGGTTTGAAGGAGGCGGGATAATGAAAGTCGGAGTTTTAAGCATAGCCGACCTGATGGCGGTTTTTACGGCAATGGTATTTTGCGCAATTTTATGCGGAACGGTTTTAAAAGCCGCATTTGTTGGCTGAGGGGGGAAATCATGAGTAGCGACAGTAGCGTACTTTCGATATCACAGCTTTCCGAATACACCGAGCCAAGGCGCGGCAGGCTGGCCGATAAAATCGTGACCAGTTTTTACCTCGTAGCGGGGCATACTGTAGCGCAAGCTATGGAACACCTGCCTCTCGCCATGAACCTTGTTACTATCGCGAAAAGGATTATGAATGTCCTATAAGCCGTTCCGCTATCTGCACGGCGTTTAGGGCGGCCCCTTTGCGGATGTTGTCGGAAACTATCCACAGGTTCAGCCCGTGCTTAACCGAGTTGTCGCGCCGGATGCGCCCAACGAACACCGCGTCTTCCCCCGCCGCATTCATGGCAAGAGGATAAACAGACTTGCCAGGATCGTCCTGCACTATAACGCCGGGGGAGTTCCGAAGAATCTCCCTGGCGTCTTCGGGCGAGAGGTCGTTTTCAAACTCCACGTTCACAGACTCGCTGTGCGACATGAAAATGGGTACGCGCACCGCTGTCGGGCTTACCAGTATCGACTGGTCTTCCATTATTTTACGGGTCTCGTTCACCATCTTCAGCTCTTCCTTTGTGTAGCCGTCCGGCTCGAACACGTCTATCTGCGGTATGCAGTTAAAGGCTATCTGGTGCGGGAACATTTTTTTCTCCGCCGTCTGGAACGAGAACAAAGCCTTTATCTGGTTTGCCAGTTCATCTATTCCTTTTTGTCCGGCTCCGGCGACCGACTGGTAGGTGGATACCACTATCCTTTTTATCTTCGCCTTCCTGTGTAGCGGATCCAGCGCAACGACCATCTGTATGGTGGAGCAGTTCGGGTTTGCGATTATCCCCTTGTGCCTCGCGATTGCGTGGGCGTTCACTTCCGGCACCACCAACGGCACATCCTTATCCATCCGGAACGCGGAAGAATTGTCTATCACCACCGCGCCAGCCTTCACGGCCGCCGGGGCAAACTGCTTGCTCCTGTCGCCGCCCGCGCTGAAAAGGGCTATCTCTATCCCCTCAAACGACTTCTCCGTAAGCTCCTGGACGACGATATCCTTCCGCTGGTATTCAAGCTTTTTTCCGGCGGAATTGGCGGAGGCCAGAAGGCGCAGTTCCTTTACCGGAAAATTCCGCCCTTCCAGCACCGTTATCATCTCGTTGCCCACGGCGCCGGTAGCCCCGACAACCGCCACGTTGTAACTTTGTTTCATTTCAATTCTTTCAATATCAAATCGCCCATTTCCGTCGTGGAAACTTTTGACGTCCCGGCAGAATAAATATCCGCCGTGCGGAAACCTTTTTCCAGCACCGCCGCAACCGCATTCTCTATCTCTCGCGCTACCGGGCCATTGTCGAACGTGTATTCCATCATCATAGCCATTGAGAGTATAGATGCTATTGGGTTGGCTATCCCCTTCCCCGCTATGTCCGGAGCGCTACCGTGTATCGGCTCGTACATGCCTTTCTTGCCGTTTAAAGAAGCGGACGGCAACATCCCTATGGAGCCGGTAAGCATTGAAGCCTCGTCGCTCAATATGTCGCCGAATATGTTGCCGGTCAGCATCACGTCGAACTGCTTCGGGTTTCGGATAAGTTGCATGGCGGCGTTATCCACGTACATGTGGGAAAGTTCCACGTCCTGGTACTCCTTGTGGATTTCCGTCACCACCTCGCGCCACAGCTCGGTGCATTCCAGCACGTTCGCCTTGTCCACGGAGCAAACTTTTTTCCGGCGCTTGCGGGCTATCTCGAACGCCACATGCGCGATACGCTCTATTTCTGGCGTGGTGTAAACCATAGTGTTCACACCGCGCTTGCCGCCTTCGTACTTCTCCACTCCACGCGGCTTGCCGAAGTAAACATCGCCGGTCAACTCGCGGATAACCACAAGGTCTATCCCCTCCACCACTTCCCGTTTCAGGGTAGAGGCATCGACAAGCGGCGCGAACATTTTCGCCGGGCGGATATTGGCGTACAAGTCCATCTCGGAACGAAGGCCCAAAAGCCCGCGCTCGGGGCGCACGGAGTAATCCAGCTTCTCCCACTTGGGCCCGCCCACGGCGCCCAAAAATACCGCGTCCGCCTTCTTAGCTTTTTCCAGGCTTTCGGCGGGAAGCGGCGTACCGTAAAGGTCGTATGCGCAGCCTCCAACAGGGGCTTCAACATACTCGAACCCTATTTTATGTTTTGCGTCTATCAGGTCAAGCACACGTACCGCCTGCGCGGCAACTTCGGGTCCTATGCCGTCTCCGGCGCAAAGGGCTATTAAAGGCATATTACTCTGCTCCCATCCTTCTCTTTACCGATTCCATCAGGCCGCCAGCCTCTATCAGCTTTTGCATAAAGTCCGGTATCGGCGCGGCCTGGTACTGTTCCTTCTTCGTCAGGTTCCTTATCACGCCGCTGTCCATATCCACCTCTACCTCGTCCCCTGCGGCTATCCTGTCCGGAGCCTCGGCGGACTCGAATATCGGCAACGCCATGTTGAAAGAGTTGCGGTAGAAAATCCTGGCGTACGACTTGGCAATCACACAGCTTACTCCCGCCGCCCTTATGGCTACTGGCGCATGCTCGCGGCTGGAGCCGCAACCGAAATTCTTCTTGCCGACAATGATATCGCCCTTCACAACCTTCTTGGCGAAATCCGGGTCGGCATCTTCCATCACGTGCTTCGCCAGTTCCGCCGGGTCGGACGTATTGAGATACCGCGCAGGGATTATCGCATCGGTATCAATGTTGTCGCCGAATATGTGGGCGCGTCCCTTCAGTATTTTTTTGCTCATAGCACATCCTCCGGGGAACATATTTTACCGACAATGGCGGTGGCGGCCGCTACAGCGGGGCCAGCCAGGTAGACCTCGCTCTTGCGATGTCCCATCCGCCCTACGAAATTGCGGTTGGTGGTGGTAAGGGCGCGCTCCCCTTCCGCCAAAATCCCCATATGCCCGCCCAGGCAAGGCCCGCAGGTGGGAGTGCTTACCACCGCTTCGGACTCCATGAATATGTCCAAAAGCCCGTCCTTCATAGCCTGCCGGTAGATGAGAGGGGTAGCGGGAATGACAATCAGCCGCACTCCTTTAGCTACTTTTTTACCCTTGATAATCTCGGCGGCAACCTTCAGGTCGGAGTACCTGCCGTTGGTGCAAGAGCCTATCACCACTTGATCCACCTTAACATCGCCCACCTTGCTTATCGGGCGGGTATTGGACGGAAGGTGCGGGAATGCCACCTGCAACTCGATATCGCCGCCGTTGATGTCGAACCGTTCGCAATATTTCGCATCGGCATCCGATGGGTAATACTTCGCCTCACGTTTGAAACGCCCAGCGACGTATCCCTTAGTCACATCGTCCGGCAGGAAAATACCGTTCTTCGCGCCCGCCTCTATCGCCATGTTGCAGATGGTGAAACGGTCGTCCTGGGAAAGTGTGGGCACCATGTCGCCGGTATATTCCATCGCCTTGTACAACGCGCCATCCACGCCTATCTTGCCGATTATGTACAAGATGACATCCTTGCCGCTAACCCACTTGCCCAGCTTGCCCTTGAGGTTGAAAAGCATCGTTTCCGGCACACGGTACCACGCCTCGCCCGTTATCATTGCGGCGGCAAGGTCGGTGCTTCCCACGCCAGATGCGAACGCGCCCAAAGCGCCGTATGTGCAGGTGTGGCTATCCGCGCCTATCACCAGGTCGCCGGGGCCGACAATGCCCTGCTCCGGCAACAGCGTATGTTCCACGCCCATGCGTCCCGCGTCCCAAAAGTTTGTCAGGCCCTGTTCGTTGGAAAAATCGCGTAGCATCTTGACCTGCGTGGCGGATTCTATGTCCTTGTTGGGGGCAAAATGATCCGGCACAAGCACTACGCGCTCCTTGTCGAACACCTTCTTGGCTCCTATACGCCTGAACTCCTTTATGGAGATTGGGGCGGTGATATCGTTGGCAAGGGCTATATCCACCTTGCAGTTGACCAATTGGCCCGGCGCGACTTCCTTCAGTCCAGCGTGGGCAGCCAAAATCTTTTCCGTAATCGTCATTCCCATGTCGTCATCCTTTATTAAAATGAGGGAGAATTCTACCATATCCCCGGCAATTTACGAATTTGATGGGGGAAACGGGTAGTGCGTTGTTTTGAAATTGTTTCCCGGTAATGCCATGTTTGTCATTCCCGCCCCGTGTCACGCACGGGGTAAACTCCAGCGGGAATCCAGATAAGCCTGGATACCCCTTTTGCCCCAAGATGGACAATGGACTGCCGCAGACCATGGCGGCTTGCCGCATCGAGCCTGCCCCCGTGAAAACGGGGGTGCGGCATGACAAGAAAGTGGCCGTATTCAAGATAAAGTAAAATGCTCTAGGGCTTGGTTATTTCGTCCGCTCCCATGTAGCCGCGTAGCGCTTTCGGGATTTCTATGGAGCCATCTTCGCGCTGGTAGTTTTCCAGTATCGCCACCACAGTACGACCAATGGCAAGCCCGGAGCCGTTTTGCGTGTGTACCAGTTCCGGCTTGTCCTTCGGCGTGCGCCTGAAACGTATGCCGGTACGCCTCGCCTGAAAATCGGTGAAGTTCGAGCAGGAGGAAATTTCCACGTAACGGCCCATCGAGGGAAGCCACACTTCTAGGTCATACGTTTTTGCGGATGCGAAGCCAAGGTCGCCGGTGCAAAGCGCAACTACGCGGTAACTCAGCCCCAGTTTTTGCAAGATATCCTCGGCATCGGCGGTAAGCGATTCCAATTCCGCCATAGAGTCCTCCGGCCTGCTTAACTTCACCAGTTCCACCTTGTTAAACTGGTGCTGGCGTATTATGCCCGCCGTCACCTTGCCGTAAGAGCCCGCCTCGCGCCGAAAACAGGGAGTAAAGGCGCAGAATTTTTTTGTCAGCTCGGAAGATTCCAGTATTTCATCCGCATGGATGTTTGTTACAGGCACTTCGGCGGTCGGGATTAGGTAGTACTCCCCGCCATCCACCTTGAACAGGTCTTCCTCAAATTTTGGGAGTTGCCCGGTACCCGTCATCGATTTCGCGTTGACCAGAAACGGCGGCAAAACCTCTTCGTACCCTTTAGCCGTATGTGTATCGAGCATGAAGGATGCCAGGGAACGCTCCAGCCTTGCCCCCAGCCCGCGGTACAGGGCAAACCGTGCGCCGGA
>JAHFEI010000298.1 GCA_023248615.1 Nitrospinales bacterium
TTCGTGGCTTTTTACGCGGCGTACGCAGTCCGAAACGCCCCTTGGTTTTCCACCCTTATAAATGGATGGATAGGCGAATACCTGCCGTTGCCGTTACAAGTGGATTTCAGGATAGAACACCCGGAACAGCTTCTTTGGGTCGTTGTCCCGCTCTGGCTTTTCCTGCTTTCGTACAGCCATTCTTACGAGCTTGACCGCACAAGCTCTTTTTATAGCGTCATTAAAAACTCATTTAAAGTACACATCGTCGGCGGCCTGATAACCGGCACTTTCATTTTCTTCACCAACTGGCTCCACTACCGCCGAACATTTTTCCTCCTCTTCATCGCGTTCAGCTTCATGCTCACTATCCTCATACGCTTTATCGTACACATGGCCATGCGCTATGCCCGTACCAAAGGCCGCAACCGCAACAGGGCCATCATCATAGGCAACGGCGACAGGGCAATGAAAGCGCTTATAGAATTGAACAAGCACCAGTACATGGGCTTCAACATCGCGGGGATAATAACCGAAAAGCCGCACAAGGAAGACCTGCTACTGGGCATGAAAGTGCTCGGCTCGATGGAAGATGTAGAAACGATACTGCGGAAAACGCCGGTAGACGACGTTTTTGTGGCCGTGGACGAAGGCAAATATTTCGAGCTGAAACTTGTCCTGAAAATTTGCGAAAACATCGGCATCACCGTACACCTGTTGCCAGACAAGTACGACCTGGAAATAGCGCACTCCTCCGTCGGAAGCCTCGGCGGCCTAGAGTTCGTAACCTTTTTCACGGTGGTGGACAACCCGGCACAGCGCGCGGCAAAGAGGGCTATGGATATCGCCATATCGCTCATGCTACTCCCCATACTTTGCGCCACATACGCCGTGCTGGGGATATTGATAAAGCTGGATTCCGACGGGCCAATCATATACAAGAGCACACGCCTTACACGAAACAGGAGGCCGTTCGTCTTCTACAAATTCCGCACGATGGTAAAAGGCGCGGAGGAAGAGTTTGAGCTGGTCTCCCAACGCAACACGATGGAAGGGCCGATAGTGAAGGTAAAAGACGACCCGCGCATAACAGGCGTGGGACACTACCTGCGCAGGTACAGCATAGACGAACTGCCGCAGATACTTAACGTGCTGTTGGGCGATATGAGCCTAGTAGGCCCACGCCCCCCGCTACCGGAAGAGGTAGACCTCTATTCCCTGCCGCAACTCCGCAAACTTAGCATGCACCAGGGCGTTACCGGCCTGTGGCAGGTAAGCGGCCGCGACGATATAGTCCGCTTCGAAGACAGGCTACGGATGGATTTGGAATATATTGATAACTGGTCGCTATGGCTCGACATGAAAATACTTTTCAAAACCGTGTTTGTGGTGTTCAAAGGGGCGATGTAGACCCCCCTTCAAGAATCCGCCTTGCCGTTTACGGAGTTGCCTTCACTGTCGGAAGCTGGGCAAGCGCCACTGAAGGGGCTGATGGGGTTAATACGTTATGGCAAACTAATAACGTCCTATGGTGTAATGTCGTCATGCGATAAGAGATTATTTTTTTTCATTCAGTTTTATATTCGTTACAGGGAGTTTTTGGCAAATAATTCGGGTAATGCTATTTTGAATGGACAATTCGCCGGATCATGGTTGGCATGATTGCCGCGATAGGGATAAGATGAGTTCAAATCATCTGAAAAACTGCCTAATTAACGGCGACAGGACTTAACTTTATGGGGCGGAAGTATTTTGCGGCCATCGGATATTTTATATAAACTAAAACACAAAAGGCCAACATTAAGGCAGGTATCTGATTTTGCCATGAGACGGGCGCTTTATCGTTTCGGCTCCTCCTGGAAAATGCCCCCGCCCCTGAGGGTTTTTATAAACCTCAATAATAACTGCAATGCGAAATGCCAGATGTGCGATGTTGGGCAGGGAAATGAAAACAGCCTTTTCTACCGGACAATGGTTCAGGATGGCTCTCATGGGCTTTCGCCGGATAAATTGGAGGAAATGTTAGCCGAGCTTACGCCTTTCAAGCCGCTGATAGCATTCAATGGGGTTGAGCCGACGCTTTACAAGGGACTTGCCGTAGCCATTAAAAGCGCCAAAAACAAGGGAATGGCAACACAGGTCACCACCAACGGAATACTTCTGCCGAAGCTGGCGGATGATTTATTTGATGCCGGTACCGATACGCTTTGGGTATCGCTGGATGGGCCACCGGAAACGCACGATGCCATACGGGGAATACCGGGTGCGTTTAATAAGGCCATGGAAGGGCTGAAGGAATTGCATTCTAAAAAATCACGGGCGGGTGTGAAAAAACCATCGCTGAATATTGTTTCAACTATCTTTCATTTAAACCAGTCGGCCATTTATCAATTACTGGAGATACTGCAAAAAAGCGGCGTTTTATTTGATGAGGTTATGCTACAACACCTGCAGTTTATTACGCCGCACCAGGCATCGGCGCATAACCGCGATTTCCCGGATGTTCCCGTAACCGCCATTTCAACGGCCAGCTCACACCCCGCATCGGTTGATATAAACGCGCTTTACCAAGAGAAGCGGAAGATTGATGCGGCGGGCTTCGGCCTGAACGTGAGATGGAAACCCCACTTAAAAGACATTTCTGAAATGGAGAGATATTACCGGCACCCGGAGATTTTTTTTGGGGATAAAAAATGCCGGGTATTTTGGAACGAACTTCAAATTTTGGCGGACGGTTCAGTTACCGGCTCGCAACGCTGTTTCTCCCTCAAACTTGGCAATATCAATGAAAAGCCTTTCATGGAAATATGGAACGGGCCGGAAATGGTGAGATGGCGCACACTTCTCAAACAAGAGGGGGCCTTACCGGCCTGTAGCAGATGTTGCAGCATTTTGTAGCCGGTTGTAACCGGCTTTGGGAGCAATAATGTTTCCTGCCGTGGCCACGCCTCTTATGGAATGCCGATACCAGCAATTGCTTTCGGCCTACTCCGGCTATCAGCGCACGGGGCTATCCCCGGTCTGTTCCGATGGAAACGCCCTTTCGGCATGTTATGCGACATGCCCCGATGACTTGGGCATCTACTGGATTATCCCCAAGATGGCGCAGTT
>JAHFEI010000299.1 GCA_023248615.1 Nitrospinales bacterium
GTCGGCGGTGACAAGGAACTTCCTCTCGTTCGCCACTATGTAGTTGTCTCCCACATAATCCAGCACCATGCCGGGGGAGGCGAAAAGTTTGCCGTCCGTACCGGCTTTCTGCGGCTCCCCGGTGGTAGCGGCTCCAGCCTTGGCTGGCTCCGCCGCGTGCGCAACGCCGATGACGAAAGACAATGCCAGGATGGCCGCCGATAAAACGATACTGCCGAATCTCATAACTCCCTCCATGAAATGATGCCGCTCTTAATAGATGTGGGCGGCGTGGCGGTAATTGATGTGGTTTCGCCGGTACTCATCTGCACAAACGCCTTTGCGCCAGCTTCCTTGCCGGAATGTATCGCAATGCTGGACGCCATGCCCACGCTTGCGGTTTGCGTCCTGCCATACACCAAGTTGGCATTGCTGGTGCCGATAACGGATTTCGAGTAAGCCGTCCCCGTAAGGTAGTACAAGGCGTACAGGTAACTGTTGCCGCCCAACCCGCAGATGTCGGTGTTCGGGATGAAGGAAGTGAACATCACCAGCCCGCCGAAGACGGTTGGCTTGTTCAGCGATTTTTCCTTTACGGAAGCCGCAGAGGTATTGACGGCGAGGTTGGTGAACCATCCCTGCTTTGCCGCCACTGCCGCCTGTAGCCCGGTAAACGTGGTTGATACGCCGCCGCTCACGGTTCCGGTGGTGTACACAAGCGTATTGGTTTCATCCACAAGGCCAGCGACAGTTACCGTCGGAGTTACGCTGGATGAAGCCGTGCAAGTTGCCGGTGGGGTAGCCAGTGTCCATGCCCACTTCAGGGTGGCTGTATCCCAACATGGGTCTTTGATGCCGTAGAACGATTGGGTGTTGGTATCGGACTTGTCGGCCGTACTCACGTATTTTCCGGTGCCGAAGAAAACCCACAGGTTGCCGCTTGTATCGCTGGATGCGGCAGGCGCGGCGCTTATCGGCTGGCCTGTGGCGGTGTTGTACATCAATCCCAGCGTCCAGTTTGCCGGGTCGATGTTGTTGTTCGTCGTCAGCCGCCACATCCTGCCGTTCCACGAGCCGCTTCCCGTACTCTTCCAGTACGTCTCGCCTAAGTAAACTGCGTCGGTATTGTACGAAACTGTCCCGGCGGCGGCGCCCACAACCGGGTTTTGCGTGCTGAAATCTATATCAACCGCCATAGGGTCGGCAAAATACGATGTGGTGTCCGCAATAGTCCACGAATTCGCCAATGCTCCGGTCTTTATGTTAATCGCAAAAAGCGTTGCGGCCTGTGAGGAATTTCCCTGGTAGTCCGGGGAATATGCGGCCTTTGGGCCGCTTCCCACGATGGCGAAGAAATTATCCCCCACTTTTGCAATGGCCGGGTACGTTGTGGAGAAACCCATGGCATTCGGATCAAGGGCAACTGGCATGTTGTGGCCAAACTCCCATAGCACAGCTGGATGGAGTGGGTCAGTAACGTCCAATGCGAAAAATGCGGAGCGCCATTTCCTCAGCCTGGTAGCGGGCGCATCCCCATCCGCATCAACATCATACCCGGTATCGGAAATTTCTCCCCCGCCAAACCTCATGCCGCATATCAATATGGTCTTCCAGCCAGTGTAACCCCACGGGTTGGAATCCCCCGCCACAAATTTCACGTCCGTAGCCTTCACCTTCATGTCCACATAATCCACATGGGTGTAGTTGGGGTCGGTAAGCCACTTCAAGTGCGGCAGGAGGTTGTACGGGATAAAAGCCCACATCTCATCGCCGGTGCTGGAGTCGAAAGCGTGTAGCATCCCGTCGTTGGCGCCGATATAGACCACGTTTTTCGTGGCGGCGGCATTAATGCGGGTAACCTGCGTGTTGTAAAAAGTGGTATAACTCGCATCTTGGTACAGTAGGCCGTACGCCTCGGCTGGCAGGCCAACGACGGTGGGGGTGGAGTGCACAATATCGCCAAGCTTCCACTGCTCCGTTGCCAACAAGGCGGTGGAGGCATCCATCGTCCTGTTGCGGAGGGCGGCGGTAGCAGGGGCTACCGTCCACAATGTTGAAGCGGCCACGGAATCGCCCCTTACCCAGGTAATAACGTCTTGCGCTTGGGCAACTGTGGATGTCCTGAGGTATTTTTGGAGCGCCGCCGCGTTTGCAGTGGTCAACGGCACTACTTCGGCGGCGGAATTCACAACCCCGTCTTTGTTTGCGTCAATAAAAGTGTAGATAGTCCGGGAAGCGGCGGTTTTTTTCAGCAGTTTGTTGCTGGGGGCTACGTCGCCACCCGCATCCCAGTTGTAGTTTTTATATGATATCAGCGGCGTTGCGGCAAGAGCGGTAGTGCCGCACGCCCCGGCGGTCTCGCTGAGGTTGTTTATTACGGTCTGGCCTCCCGCCACATCAAAAGAGAACCCTATGCACTGGTTATTCTTGTCCCGCAAGGCTCCATTGGAGTCGATATTGAGCGATATCAGGTGCCCCAGCCACTTAACATCCCTGGTGCCGCCCGCATCCACTATGGTCTTGGACGGCAGGAAGTAAGCCTGGAAGATATTGCCCGCACCGCTTCCGGATGTGGCAAGTACCGATATAGCGGTGCCTGATGTGGCGCGCTTTAATATGTCGGTAATGGCGGACATAATTTCTGTTTCCAGCGCCGCGCCATCTGACGCCTCAAAGTAAGTATCCGGCACCACCACACCGCCGTAAGTTCTCCCCTGCGATGCCCATTCTATCGCCAAATCCGGCCTGCCCGTGCCGTTGGTATCGGTAAACGCGCCGTTTTTCGCGGTGTTTTGCAGAAGCGTTTTGGCTGTGGCGGAAGAGCCGAAAGCGTACACGGTGTAGATTGTCAGCACCTGTTTAAGGCCAGAGTTGTTTGTAAGGTCTGGCCTCAAATCTGTCGTGTGCGCCCATAGCGCCACATCGTCCAGGTAATCGGTGGCATAGCTACCGGCAAACGTCCCCACCGGGTCGGCGCCATCACCATCGAAATCTTTTATGGCGGCGGGGATATTGGTATCCATCGTCGGGTCGCCGTCGGTAATCATAAGGACAAAGTTCTTGGCGCATGGCACGGACTGGCCCAACTCGGTGAAATAA
>JAHFEI010000300.1 GCA_023248615.1 Nitrospinales bacterium
GCACAGCCGCCTTGCGCACCGCATGGACAAGGTTGAAAAGCAGGTAGGGGTTTTAGCTGACATTGTGCGCGGCATGATGGAGCCGCCCGCAAAGCCAAAACGGAAAATTGGATTTAGAAAAGGAGGATGAAATGGAAAAGGAAGAGGTTGCCCATGCTTCTTAAACGGATAGCGCTTTCATTCAAGGTCTGGTGGTGGTTCTTGCGATGTGCCGACAAATTGAAAAGAGACATTGTTCTAGCGACAATAGAGTAATCAGTTCACAAAGCCACGTCTAGGAGGCATCCGAAAAGCGGCAATTCCACCGCCTGACGTGGCGAAATTAACGGAAGCGAAGGGAAATCGCAATGAGCAATTCTTCAAAAGGACGCGGTGAGTACGTCTTTGCCCCAGATGCCGATGCGGACGGTATTTACATAAATCGGGATGACTTTTTAACCTTTCTCGCGTTGGAAAAGGAAACGAAAAGAAACCATGACTCTATATGGGGCGCATACGCGAAAAATCCATTCTGGGGGGACTTTGCCAAGTACGAAAAAGCGATGAAGGCACATAGAAGCGTGAACGTAAATTATGCGGCGGAAGAAATCCTTTACTGGTGGGATATTAGGGGCCAGTTTGTTTGCATCAAAGATGGATTGGGAGCACAACAACCCGATGCGTTAACGCTGAAACAGGTAGCAAATATGTTATGCGGCAAATCCCCCGACCTCCCCATTACATCCAATGACGGCGCATTCGAGATGCTACGGCTTAAGAACGCCGTCAATTCCTTTAGGCTGCTTGCATGGCACAAAAATCAACATTCCCTTGATTGGTGCTCGTTGGTAGCTCAGGGCCGACGTGATAGTCAAACTCAACAGGCATTACCGCCGGTTGTCAAAAGTGCGTTTACGATGAGCGATGAAACAGCCCCGGCAAGCGGGCAAGGGAACGTAGCCGCACCGGTAAAAGGAACCGGCAACCGATATGCTCTACTGCCCGGAACGCAATGGTCTAGCGTGGCGATAAGGGTTTCTCATTTGAAAATGACGGTTGACGTGGGCGGAAAGAAATTTTGCATTGTTGACGCGAAAGACATTCCCATCTTTTACGATAGTCGGCAATCAGGGATGACCCAAAGCGGCCTATGGAATCTTTTTGACCGATGGGCCGTGGATGGGAAGGTTACTGGTGGAACCAAAAATATTTCCAAAATACGGCTGGCCCTGAAAGAGTGTTTTGCGATGAAAGAAGACCCGCTCCCCCATAAAAACGGAAAATGGAAGACCGCCTTTACCCTGTCAAAAATCTAAGAACCGAAAAGTACTTGTGGGAAAAATTGGTTTCCCCTGCATTATGGAGGGCGTGACGAGGAGATTGTTGGTGTCGTTCAGGGTGTGGTAGCGGTTTTTGTGGTGTGGCGAGAAGGACGCGGCCCATAATCAAGGTGCGCCTTCGGCTGTAGATGAAAAATTTGCCCTGATCATTGCGGAGGCGTCCGCTTCTTTTTTGTAGAACCCTTTTTTCCAAATGGCGATCATGGTCAGTATCTTTAGAGTTTCATGAATCATGAACACGCAACGGAGGCCGTCGCTCTTGCTCATATTATGGGGTTTTAGCCCGAGGCGTATTTTCCTGATATGAAGGCCCCCGAATCCTTGAAGCCTGTCGCCGATAAAAGGATTCAACAAAAGCGATTTGACGGCTTTCTCCGCTTCATTTTTCGCGCCGGGATATTTTCCCTCAAGGCCGTCAAGCTGGCGAACGAAGCAGTCGGACCTTGCGCTTTCAGTGAACCCCGGCATGTTGCCGAGTTATTTTATCGTGCAGTTCGCGCGCCATCCGCTGAATTCCACCATCTTTGGCAATGGCAATGTTTTCCAGAAGATTTTCGGCGCGGTCACATACCGCATCGGCCCATTTTATGAAAAAGGCCGGATATTTGGCATCCGCCAGCTTGTCGCGGGTTTCGCGCCATTTGAACAAGAACTTCTCCACGTCGCCGGTTAATTCCTCCGGGCGTGAATGTCCTTCCATCTCGACGAGCACCTTGATGGACATTCTATAAACAGAATAGAGCCGCCACGGCATCATGACAATGTCTCCTATTGCGGACAATATGGAGGTTGCCTTTATGGGGCGAACATGACGCTCCAGCCACTCAAAATCCCTGTCCAAGATAGCCACGTTCATTTCTTAATTTCTCCGTTCCTGATTCTAGCCATATCTTCCTTTGAAACCAAATCAAGAGCCAGCCTTATGGTAAGACTATCCGCACCATCGGCCTTTTCGTATGCTTGCATAATAGCACGTTCTTCTCCTTTCACCACTATCGTGTCCGGCCACACGCAATCCGGACTTTTCCGCCCACCTTTTTTTTCACTGAAAATATTTTTTCGCCTTAATTATCAGTCGCATACCCTTCGCAAACTACCCGCAAGCCGGAAATTTCCACATATAGGGTAAGGGGTTTGAAATGCCCAGAAGTAACTTTAACCGAAATTAAGGAGGCACGATGGAAAAATTCTACAGCAAAAAAGAGGTTCTGAAACTGTTCCCGGTAAGCAGCGTCACCCTCTGGCGCGAAATCCGGCGGGGCAACTTTCCGCCCTCGGTGCGGATCAGCGTCGGGCGCGTTGGCTGGACTGAAAGCGCCATATCCAAATGGCAGCGCGACAAATGCGCGAAAACGGCGGCATGAGCGCGGGAAAGCGCACCCCCGGCCATTTGGCGATGTCAGGGGGCTATAGAAAAGGCGAAGAGCAGAATCAACGGGATGATAACACAAGTTGCGACGACTTCGGAAGGCCCGCCCATGTCGAGGCCGCCAAATGCGAATTTTGCAAACGGAGCGCGTCCTGTGCCCTGCAAGGGCAGGCTAGGGATGTGCGTCGGCAGCGTCAGGCGGAACAGGAAATTTTCCGACAAGCCCGCCAACTTGCCGCGCGGTGGGGGTATCCCTTTTGGGCAACGGTTGAGCATCTCCGTACCGGCGGTCGACTATGAACGTGGACATTCGGCTTCGCGTCGGCTTTCCGACCCATCCAAAAACCGTCCGCCTAATCCGACGCGGCGGACACGAAGCGGTGTTCCACT
>JAHFEI010000301.1 GCA_023248615.1 Nitrospinales bacterium
GATAAAACGATCCAATTGTATCCCAACGGCTATACCGACAACCGCGACCTGAACGGCGATGGGCTGCCTGAGTATTTCCCCAATGGCATGGTGCTCCAGAAAAAATACGATGTGCTTACAGGCGGATTCGAGTTGCGGGGCCGTTCCATGATCGGAGAGGAAAATTACCTCACCATCGGCGGGGTGGTTGAAGATTCAAGCATTCGCAATCCACGGGTGTTGACCAACTATGCGGGCGAGCCGGACGTAGGCGCCATTCCCCAGGCCTATTTATCCAATTGGAACGGATACTCCTTCCCTTCAAGATCCCGCGATATTTATGCCGTTTATGCCCAGGACGACTGGACGCCCAGCCGGTATTTCAACCTTGTGGCGGGCGTTCGGTACGATCATTACAGCGATTTTGGCGATACCGTCAATCCGCGGGCGGCCATGGCGTTCTATCCGGCCGCCGGGTACGACATCAAACTGCAATACGCAACCGCCTTCCGTGCTCCGACGTTCAAGGAACTTTATGATGAAACCGATCTGCAGTTCGCGGGCAACCCCTCGTTGAAGCCGGAAAAGATCGAGACGCTGGAAGCGGGGGCCGGTTACACCTATGCGGCGAACAGTTATGTGCGCGTCAACGCATACCGCGAAACGTTGAGCGATTACATTACCACCTTGTTCAACACGTCGCTGGCAGCGATAACCCGTTACCAGAACAGCGGAAAGCTGGAAATAAGCGGCGCGGGGATCGAGGCGAAACACTCCTTTGAAACGGGCACGTTTTTCATGTGGAACCTTTCAATTTTCAATGCGAAGGATGTTGTTTCAGACAGCTATCTGACGCAGGTTCCGCAACTGCGGGGAAATGCGGTTCTGGGGATCGATCTGCCCGCTGGATTTAACGGCACGCTGACCTATAATTACTATGGCGCTTCCAAAGCCAACGCCCGCACCTCACAGGAGATCATTCAGGGCCGGGCCGACGTGGAAGGTCCGTTCAACATCGTGAACCTTGCGTTGACGAAAAAGAATGTGGCAAGTGGCGTAAGCATTAAACTGTCGGCCTTTAACCTGCTCAATGCCGATTATCGGGAGATCTACTCCGATATCCGCTACCGGTTTCCCACAGTTCCCGATATCGGCACCCAAAAGAACCATATTCAAACCAACCAGCGGATATTCCTTTTTGAAATGGAAAAGGAGTTTTGAAAATGAACGGGAGAACCACCCAACGAATTTTTGCCGCCACCTTGATGATGGCGCTTCTGACCCTTCAGGCGTGCGGGAATCTGGATGCAAAAAACAACGATCAAAAATACATCCCGTTCACCGATACCACCGTCATAGGGAGCATCAAATATCCGCTGACAACGCATTATGCTTCCATGGCAAGCTGCCAATCGGGTTTGGGAACCCTTGTGGCGGATACCATGCGGTTCAAAACAGGGGCCGATTTCGCGGTGGTAAATGCGGGAACCGTACGATGGAATCCCCCCGACCCGGCTGGTGATTTTATGCCAGCGGGAAACATCACCAAAGGGGATGTGGCGCGCTTTCTGCCCTATGACAACCTGAGCGGCGTCGCCCCGGCAACCAATCCGGCAACGATAGTTACCCTAAACCTGAGCGGTGCCGTGATAAAGGAGATGCTCGAAAACAGCTTCAGCCGTATGCAGCCGGATGGCACACCGGGCACAAGTTTTGGCAGGTTTTTGCAGGTTTCCTCGCATCTGCAAGTTTTTGCCGATGTCAGGAACACGGTCGGTTCCCGCGTTACCGCCGTTAACATTAAAACATCCAATCCCGATACGACTACCCCGATAAACCTTACCGATACCACCAAGTTGTACCGCATGGCCGTGTTAAAGAAATACATAAAAAACTCCACCGGCTATGCCGATTATGACAAATATTGGGATATTCTCGCAAAGGGATCCAACGTGGTGGATAGCAAGATCTATCTCTACGATGCGATGGTTGATATCTTTAAAGGATATTCGCCTTTGGCATACTATGATCCATCCAACTGCTCCGACACTAACCTTAACTTGGTTATTACCCATTAATAAGGAACTTGGAAAAAGGGATTTTAGAAGGTGCTTTAACAGGGTGTTGAAAAACCATTTGCATCTCATCCTGAGCCGAGAAGAGTCTCTTTCCGTTGTCATTCTGGGCACGTTCGCTGCGCTCAGTGTAAACTCCGCGAAGAATCTCTTTCCGAAAAAAGAAGGGAAAGAGATCCTTCGTCTGCGGCTCAGGATGACACAAGGTCAAGGAGGCGTTATTGTCCGCTAACATGCGTTATCACCGCATTTTAGGGATACTGGTTTGCCTTGCCATAACTGTCGATGCCGCGCCGGCTTTTCCGGCGGAGATCGCCATTCTCATTTCTCAGGATATTCCCCCTTATAAACAGGCGGTTTCGTCGTTTACCGCCGATATGGGCAAGGTGACAACCGCCGTTCATGATATGAACGGCGATCTGGCCGATGGCAGGCATTATGTCGAGGGCGTGGCGGCTAACGGAACACATTTGATCGTTGCCGTGGGAACCAAGGCGGTGGCCGCCGCCGGCGTTGTCGCGGATCGCATACCGGTGCTGGCGCTTATGGCTCCGGAACCGGCAAAAATTCTCGGTCCCGGCACATTGGGATTTGGCATTACGCTCAGCCCAAACCCTGGCGATCAATTCGTTTTTTTGCATGAGCTGCTCCCGGAAGCGAAAACCATCGGGGTGATATACGGCTCCGGCGTATCCCCGGATGAATTGACCGATGGCCTGATAAAGGCGCGTAGCCGGTACAGTGTTTTGGAGGAGAAGATAGCTTCACCGGATGAGGCGCCGGGGGCCTTCCGGCGCGCCGTGGAGGCATCCGACGCGATATGGCTGGTGTTTGATGAAACGGTTGTGACCGAACAATCGATCAAATACCTTTTTGAATTGGCCTTGGGCAAAAAAATTCCCGTCATCGGTTTTTCCAAGAAAACCGTTCAAAAGGGGGCGCTGTTCACGGCATTTTCCAATTATGGCGATATTGGCGCCCAGGCCGCGAAGCTTGCCAAAAAAGCGTTGATGGAAAAAAC
>JAHFEI010000040.1 GCA_023248615.1 Nitrospinales bacterium
GTTATCAGTGTGCCTTCCAACTTCTCCGAAGTTGAAAATAGTACAGAAGGCAGTCAGGAAATGCCAGCTTTTTCCAATGGTTTATTGGGTTTCGTAAGGCTCAACTTCGGAATCGAGGATTAAGGAGCGCGTAAAGATTCTATTCAACTTCCTAAAAATCGAAATACCTGATTACATAAAAAAATAGGGACGAAAAAATTAATCGGGGAGTTTGCCGGTTTTTAGCAGGCTTGCGATATCGTCCACCGGTTGCTGGAGCTTGTAATCCGTGCCACGATAAACGCGCAACAGTTTCCCATCGCGCCCCAGTAGCACCGTGCGGGCGGTGTGCATAAACGCTTCTTCTTTTTTGTCCCACTGGAAAGATATGCCATACTCCGCCGATACATCCTTGATGTCGCCAGCCGCGCCGCCCAGGTAGGCCCATTTCTTTGCGTCCGCCACCTCGTATCGCTGGGCGAATTTCTTCAGCTTTTCCGGGCTGTCCATATCATCGAAACTAAGCGAAACAAGCTGGATATCCGCGCCGAGCTTATCGGGAAATTTCCGCGCCACATATTGCATCTTGTTATTCAGGTACTGGCAAATGCCGTGCGGACAGGAGGTGTAGATAAAATCCATCAGCACCAACTTTCCCTTAAAATCCGACAGTTTTACCTTTTCGCCGTTTTGGTTTATGAAGTACCCGTTCCTTGCCGGGTTCGGGTTTTCCTTGCGGAATTCCTGGATAATTGTTCCCGCCGTTTTCGGCACTTCCGGCGCGTGGTGCTGGTGTTCGCTGTGGCCGCTTTGGCTATCCACCTCGGCTTGCGCCACGCCGGGCGATGCGCCCGCGAATGCCACAACCGCCGCCAGCAATAAAATCTTTTTCATAGGAGGTGGATTATAACATCTTACGCCGCTACAAAAGCAGTTTGAGGAGAAGCGCCACCGCTATCCCGCCTAAAAGGGCGACCAGAATGTTCCGGTATTGCCGGTTCAGCAGTGTCGCCACGCCTATGGCGGCAAGCTGTATCGGCATGTCTTGCAAGTGCAGGCACCCCTCCTTTATAAAAAGGGCTTTCGATATTATTCCCGCGACAAGCCCCAGCGCCAGCAGTACCAGCCACTCCAGAAAAAGCGGCGGGAACTTTATCCGCGAGCCGATAACAAAAGGCGCGGCGCGTAGCATGTACGACCCTGCGCCTACCCCGAGTATAACTACCAGCCAGCCCGTCTCATCCATACCCTTGCTCCAAGCGCGGTTGTGGCCAGCAGGACTGCGGAAAATATTACCCCCCACCCCGGAAATTGAATCTCCACCAAAGGCGTTACCAAAAAGGTGAGGCTGACGGAGAAAACCTCGATTTTCTTTTTGATGTCGCTTACCAGCAAAAGGCCGAAGTAAACCGGTAGCAACAACGAGGAGGCAAAAACCAGCGATGGCGGCAACGCCTCCTGCACCGCCATGCCGAGCAACGTGCCGCACAGCATCATCGGGAAAGCCGCCGTTACAACTCCACGGTAGAAGGTGTAGAAATCGGAGCCAGGGTTTTTGCGTTTATCGAAAAGGGGAATAAGGAATGTGCTGGCCGCCACAAAGTACGACCAAAAGAGCATCTTTCGTAGCGGCACGTGGCGAACCTCGTGCGACATGGCAAGCCCCCACACGAAGAAGCGCACGTTCACCATCACCCCCACCAGTATGAGTTGCCATATGGATGCGGACGAACCCATCATATCCACCACTGCGTACTGCGCCGGAGCCGCATACACCAAGATGGTGAACAGCGGAATGAGCTGGGCGGGAAAGTGCCGGTGCATGGCGTAAATGCCAAATGAAAAAAATATGAAAAAGAACGAAACGCCCGCCACCAATCCGGCTTTTACGCCCCGCCGGAAATCTGGGTGTTTTAGCAATGGCGTGACCATGCGGAATGATACCATGAGCCGCCTGCAAGCCGCCTATTGGCGAAATATCCCGGCAGTGGCAGGCAAGTAGTAGGCACAATGTTTGCACAATATCCCCTGATGGCAGGAAAAGTGTCAAAATTCCCTGAATTTTTAGCGAAATAGGGAAAAAGAACGTATAATGCACTACGGGATTTAGAGGAGTTATCCCATTTGAAGAAGACTGACAAATTGGTTGAGGGGGAGGTAAGCCCCCCCTTGGCGAAGATATTTGCCGTTTCCGGTGTTAGCGGCGGTTGCGGGAAAAGTGTATTTTCCCTCTTTTCCGCCGTTGCGTTGGCGCGAAGCGGCAAAAATGTGTTGCTGGTGGATATCAACCACGGCCCATCCGCCGCGTGCAGGATATTCAATATCCCGTCCCCGGAAGCGTCCATTTCGGATTTTTACCTCAAGGGCAAAAAAATTGCCGACCTTGCCGTAACCACTCCTATCAAGGGGTTGAAGTTCCTTAATGCCGGTGGGCTTCCAAGGGGAGGCCGACCACGGTTTTTCAGCCGCTCCAGCCTGTTGGCCAGGCTCCGCAGGCTACCCGTGGACTACGTAGTGCTGGACCTTGGAATTCTCGCGGATCGCAGGAGCATGGATTACCTGCTTATGTCGGATTTGAGTTCGGCGCTTATCCCCTCGACCGAGGGGGGAGTGGAAGGGTTGCTGGACTTTTTTGTTTCATCCACCGTCCGCCGTTTTGAGCACCTTACGTCGAAACTACCGAAGGGGCTGGAAGCCGCAGTAGCGCTCCGGCGCGGGTGGCTGGCGGCCAGCGAGATAAATATCGTTGAAGCCGATAAAGTAATAAAAGGCGTGTACCCGCATTTGGCGCAACAGTGGGAAGAGGCGAAATCCGGCTCGCGGATAAACGTAATAGTTAATTCCGTTTCATCGGCTACCCAGATGGACGTTGTGGGCAAAAGGCTACATGCGGCATTTGGCACATATACGCCCGCACCGGCAAAGGTTATGTACCTGCCGGAGTTTGGGCAACGGCCTGCGGTATCTTTGGCGGTTAGCGGGACTTTCGATGAGGCGGTATCTGCTGTAGTGGACGACCTGACCGGGGTGGCGGAGCTTGGCGAGGCCCTGATGGGGCGGATATTGGAGCGGAGTTATGCGGAAACCGGCGCATTGGGTAGCACAGGCCGAGCCACCGCAGAACATCTGGAGCTTTTGGACGCCGCGCTGAAGGGAGCCACGGAAGAGCGGCGCAGGAGGTATGCCGAGCTTGAAGCGGAGCTGGAACGCCTGCGCTCGGAGAAGTTCGACCAAATGTGCCGCAAGCTGGACGCCGCCATTTCGGAACGGCGCAAGGCGGCCGTATCGGATATGGGAAAGAAGGTGGAAGAACTGCGCCACGAGAAGCTTGCCGCGCTGGAACAGGAGATGCAAAACCACCGTTCCGAACTGGCTGGCCAGCTAACCTTGGAGATGGAGCAAAAAGAGGCGGAGGCGGAAGATGCCTTCAAGAAGGTTAAGGATTTCCGGCTGAGAGAGACCGACGCCATGGTGGAAGCGCATTACCGCAACGCAAAGGTGAAGGCAGACCGGGAACTTTCGCAAATGCGCAAACGCAGGGAAACGGATATAGACGCGGAGATGTTGTCGCAAAAAAAGAAAAAACTGGCGGCGATGGAGACGGAGCTTACGGAGGAGACCGAGAAAATCCGCGAGATGATCTGGCAACAGCTGGAGGAAAAACGCCGCGCCCGCCTGGAGGAGATAGACGTCTCCATAGAGCAGTACAGGAAAGAAAGGGCGCAAGCCGTAGACACGGAATCGCACGCGCTACGCGCCGCAGTGGAGAAGAACATCGAGGATGAGGTTGAGCGCACGCGCAACTACCTTACGGAAAGCATCCACAACGAAGTCATGGAATTTGCCTGCATCTCGGATGTTGATAGCGCAAAACAAAGGGAAAAGACGTCCTTCCGGCTGGAGCAGGAGATGAATGCCGAGCGTGAGCGCCAGAAGAAGGTTATCCGCGCGGAAGTGGACAAGTATAAAAGCGAACGGGAAAAGGAACTTCCCGCCATCGTGGAAAAAATGCGCAGGGACAAAATACTTGCGCTGGAGCAGGAAGTGGAATCCCTAGGCGCCCGGAAGAAGGCGGAGCTTGCCGCAGAGATTGAGCAGGCCAGGAAGGACGCGCTTGGCGGCGTAACGGAAGAGGCGATGCGCAGGCGGGAAGAAATACTGGCGGCGCTGGAAAAAGAGAGGGCGCAAAAATACCAGGATATCAAGCGCGGGATTGCACAGGTGAAATCCGCCAGGGTTGCCGAGCTGGAGCGCGAAGTAGCCAATATCGGCAACGAACTTTCCGCAGGCCTGAAAAACCGCATGGCGGAAGAGGAAGCGCGTATTGCCGCGCTGATGGAAAATACATTGCGGGCAAAGCGTGAGGAAAAGGAAGAGGCGCTTGCCGAGATTATCCGGGATGAGCGCACACGGCGCATAGAGGATTTGAACGCAGAGCTTACCCGCCAGCGGGAAACGATAATGGACTCCATATCGTCGGAGCTTCGCCTGGCGCGTGAGCAGGAGATGGAAAAACTCCGCCAGGAACTGACGCAGGTGCGGAGCCAGAAGCTGAAGCAGGTGGATATGGACGTGCGCGCCGAAATCCGCCGGAAGACGGAATCGATGGCACTGAACCTGCGCGATGTGGAAGCAGTCATGCGCTCCGAAATGCTGGAGCGGGTGGCTGGCGAAGACGTAAAACTGCGGCAGGCGCTTTCCGACGAGGTGAACAGGGAAATATCCGACCTGCGCAACCGCATGAAATCCGAAGTGACCGCCGATGAGATTCGCCTGAGGGCGGAGCTAAAGGCGTCGCTGGACGGGGAGAGGGACCAGCGCATAGATGCGCTGGAGCGCGAGGCCACGCTACGCAAGGCGAAGGGGGAAGACGCGATTGCCGCATGGGCGGAGAAGGAAAAAATCCGGTTGGTGGGGGAGTTGCAAGCCCGGATACAGGAAGAGGAGCAGGTAAAGAAAGAACTTATGGGATCGCGGCTGGAGTACGAACGCCAGCGGATAGCCGACCAGCTTTTGCTTGAGCGCAGGAAGGCGGAAGCGGAGGAGCAACGCAAGCTCAAGGTCTGGATTGAGCAAAAGAAGGGCGAGGCCGTAAACCAGGTCAAGCGTCTTATCACGGAAGAGCACCAGCGGATGCTGGACGAGATAAAAGACGGCCTGTCGGACGAGAAGATGAGGAAACTGGCGGATATCAACCATCAGGTGGATATGGAGCGCCAGCGCCGGATAAATGATTTGAACATGGAATTGCAAAAGGAACGGGATGCGCGGATATCCCGCATGGACTCCGACATAAGGGAAATGAAGGAAGCGCGGTCGAAAGATATCGAACAAAACGCTTTCGAGGAGATGAAGCGCGTGGATGACCGGCTGGACAAGCGGTACCGCGAGATGGCCAAAAAGAAGGAAGAATGGCTGGAGTTTGAAAGCCGCCGCCGCGTGATAGAGATGAATGAGACGGTTGAGAAGGAAGCGGACGAGGAGAAGAAAAAACGCCTACAGCACAAGCTTGCGGAACTGGAGCAGGAATTGGCGGAGAGGCGGCGCGACACCAGGGCGGCTGTGGAAGAGGAAAAGGCAAAGCTTATGCTCAACCTGCGGGAAGAACTGGATGCGCGCAGGAAGATGATATCGCGCAAGATGGGCGCGGGAATAAAAGCCAAGATGGCCCAGCGCAACGCGCAATCGGAAGGCGAAATGGAAATAGAAAGAGGCAGGCGTAGCATGGAGCTGGAGAAAGACCTGCTGGATACGCGGCAAAAACGGGTGGAAAAACTGGACGCAGACCTGGCAAGGGAACGCGAGCGCAGGGTGGCCGGCATGATATCGGAACTGAAGGCGGAGCAGGACGCCAAGAGGCAGGACATGATAATCGAAATGGTCAAAAAGAAAGAGGAACTGGAAGCCGTTTACGAGCAGGAGAAAAAAATGTTTTTCGAGCGGCTCCAAAGCGAGATTTTAAGGAGCAAAGGCCTTACCTCGCAATATCTGCAATCTGAGGTCGAAAGGCTACAAAAAGCCTGGCAACTCAATTAGGGTATTTTACCATTGCCGTCCGGTTAAAAAAGGGACGCCTGTATCGGCACCGTTTCCACGGAGCGGAGTTTTTCTGGTTTGAGGGAGAGCAGGTCGATAAGGGACTTCCCGTCCATCAGCGTTTCGCGTATCACGCGGCTTAGCATGAGTATCGAATTGCCGGATTTCGTCTGGTATTTGATGTAGGCCAGTAACAGGTAATCCTCGATTCCGAAACGTATCGACCTTGTGTAAAGCCATTACTGGGACACTACACTAGGTCTCCCTTGCCCCAAAATGTGCAATCGCCTGCGCCAGCCGGAAATCATCCGGCGTTGTGATTTTGAAATTTACCGTTTCCCCAACAACCCAGGCGACTGAAAACCCTGCGCTTTGCATCAGCGATGTTTCATCTGTCCAGTCGGATGCTTCGTCCTTTTTTATTTCGTATGCTTTTAACAGCGCCTCGCGTTTAAAAACCTGAGGCGTCTGGATAAGCAACAGCGTGGAGCGATCCACCGCCGCCCCCAAAAATTCCCCCTGTCGCGCCTTTACCGTATCGTGTGCTGGCAGTGCCGCCGTTGTGCAACCATGAGCCATGGCCGATTCCACCACCCTTTTTACCAATGGTGGCGAGAGGAATGGCCTGGCTGCATCGTGGATAAGCACGAACTCCGAGGCCGCCTGCATAACGCCGTTGCGCACCGAATCCCCTCTTTTTGCGCCACCGGAGACAACCGAGGCGACCTTCGGGAAAGTTTTATTCTTCAAATATTTGCCGCTCATCATATCCACATCGTTCGCTGGGGTTACAAGGATGATACTATCCACCGCTTCGCTTGCGGATACGGCGGCAAGAGTCCACTCCAGTACAGGTTTGCCCAAAAGTTCCATATATTGTTTTGGCGTGGAACCGGCGCGGCTACCGGAACCGGCGGCGGGGATTATGGCTGTTACTTTCACTTGGCGCGGCAATGGTTTGGTTCAGCCATTTGCGGCAGAGCTAAGGGCTTCGTGGGCTATCTTCGCAAAAATCATCCTGCCAGTAGGAGTTTGCAACACGGATGTTACCTGTACGTTTACCTTCTGCCCTATTCTCTTCCTGGCGCCGTCGACTATTACCATTGTCCCGTCTTCCATGAACGCAAGACCCTGGTTCGGCTCTTTTCCTTCTTTAACCACGGTCATTGACAACATCTCTTCCCCCGGCATGATTACCGGCTTGGTGGAAGTGGCGAGTTGGTTGATGTTTATCACACCCACACCGTGCAACTCGGCCATCTTGTTAAGGTTGCTGTCGTTGGTAATCACCTTACCGCCGATTTTTTTGCATAGCTCTATCAGCTTCAGGTCTACTTCCTCCACCAGCGGGAAATCAATGTCCACCATCCGCATCTCTATGTTCCCGTTTTGCTGGAGGCGTTGCACTACATCCAGCCCGCGCCTGCCACGCACTTTTTTCACGTCATCGCTAGAATCGGCAATATGGTGCAACTCCCGCAACACAAAATGAGGTATCAGTATGGTTCCCTCAAAAAATCCGGTCTCGCAGACATCGGCTATCCTGCCATCTATTATCACGCTGGTATCCAGCACCTTTGGCAAAATACCGAAATCCGATTTCCCACGTATCAGCTTGTTGATAACGGTGATATCCAGCTCCTGTATTGCCCGTACGCCTATGGAAGCGCCGATAAACGCCGCGACGACGTTCACAAAAAGCAGGAGAAGCCTGTTGCCGGTGGAAGGGGTAAGCAAAAGGTTGGTGATGGAATATGTCAGCAGGTTCGCCAGAACCAACGCTATGAAAATGCCGATGGTGGCTCCCGCTATCGATTTCAGGCTCAAGCGCCTAAGCCTCATCTCCACCAAGACGGATGCGGAGGAAAGGATGAAGCCGTAGAAGGCCCCTTCAATTATCGATTCGAGCCGCAACGTGGGATGGACTCCCGATGCCCCCAAATGCCCGAGTATCCCGCCTATCAGTATCCCTATCCCCAAAAAAAGCATGCGGAATAGAAGCATAGTTACTCAGGCTCCCAAAGAACCAATTGTCAGGAGGTAAACGCCTTGTCCAAAAGTCTGCTCGCCTGCAACTTCTCGATGCCCTTGGCTTCCGCTATCTCCACAACCATCAACTGGCGAACATTGTCGTACATCCTCTGCTCGCCGAAGGAAAGCTCCTTCTTGGCCTGGATAATCGTAAGCTCCCTCAGGATTTCCGCAAGCTCAAATACCGAGCCGGATTTAATCCTGTCGATATAGCTCTTCTGCCGCTTGTGCCAGTTCATGCCGTTGGCAACCTTATCCTTCACCCTAAGCAACCGCAAAACTTTGCGGACATCAACATCTTTAATAACGGAGCGTATGCCTATCTGCTGGGCGCGGGACGCAGGTACGCGAATCGTCATGCCGGATTCGTCAATCCTTATCGTATAGAAAGGAGTTGAAGCGGAAGTCTCGCTCGTTTTTAGCCTCTCTACCTTCTCTATGATGCCCACACCGTGCGCAGGGTACACAACCCTTGCACCACGCTTAAGACTGGTAAATTCTTTCTCTTCCAAATGACACCTCTCTCTACGTTAAAGTACCTTGGGGCAATGATATCAAAAAGTCTGGCATGGTGTCAAACAGTGTTACCTTAAGAACATATTTCTATAATCGTTACGAGCATTTAATTATAATTCAAAGTGTTACGCTAATTATCCAATAATAAACATTCAATGCCCATGTGCTAAACCATTTTTATAATAAATTGGCGCCAACCGCCATAACATATTGAAATAAAATGTGTTATTTTGTAAAACGTTATTTGCAAGAAAAAATAATGCCATTTTTGCGTATTTGTGCAAAAATGTTGATTGTTAATAACGTATACGGGTAGACTTAAAGTAATTTGAAAGCAAGCAATGACGAATAAGCCTTCCTTCGGTTGCGCTGTGGTTATCGGCGTGGGCCTCATCGGGGGTTCCCTCGCCCGCGTTCTAAAGGGCAGGGGACTTGCCGGAAAAGTTATCGGGGCAGGGCGGGGAGAAGCAAACCTTAAGGTTGCGCTCGAGCTTGGAATTGTGGACGAAATAGCTCCGGCGAAAGAGGCGGTGGCTCAAGCGGATATCATTTTCCTTTGCACCCCGGTTCTCTCCATCATCCCGATGCTGGAAAGCATTGCGCCGCACATAAAGCCGGGGGCGCTGGTTACGGATGCCGGGTCCACGAAAAAAGATATTGTCGAAAAGGCCGAGAAGATTGCAAAAGGAAAGTTCACCTTCATCGGTTCGCACCCTATTGCCGGCACTGAAAAATCCGGCGCGGCGGCATCGTTCGAAACGCTGTTCGATAACCACAAATGTATAATCACTCCAACCCCGTCCACTCCCGCCAAAAGCCTAGAGGCCATTACCGCCTTCTGGCAGGTAGCCGGGATGCGGACGATAATTATGGCTCCGGAGCAACATGACAGGATATTCGGCGCCATCAGCCACTTGCCGCATCTGGTGGTGTATTCCCTTGTAAACGCCGTAAGCGAAATGGATGGCGGCGAAAAACTGCTGGAGTTCGCCGCAGGCGGCTTTCGCGATTTCACACGCATCGCCTCCAGCCCGCCGGAGATGTGGGCGGATATCGCCATTTCCAATTCCGCCGCGCTGGACGAAATGGTTGCAAAGGTGGAACAAAAGCTGGCCGCAATCCGGGTAGCCTTGGAATCGAAAGACCGCGAACGGCTTATATCGCTTTTCGCAAAGGCAAACGAATTCAGGTCAAAACTGGAATGATAATCACCTTGGACGGGCCTGCCGGTTCTGGCAAAAGCACTACTGCGCGAATGCTGGCAAAAAGACTTGCCGCCGTCTATCTGGATACCGGAGCCATGTACCGCTCTGTTACCCTTGTGGCGCTGGAGAACGGGGTGGATGCCACAGACGCAAAGCGTCTTGACGACATATCTTCCAAAATTTCAATTAATTTTATCGAAGATGAAAACGGCCAGCGGGTTATGGTAAATGGCCGTGACCGCACAGTGGAAATACGCACGCCGGAGGTGGAAAAGCTTGTTTCCACAGTTTCTTCGCACAAGGTGGTGCGGGAAAAAATGGTGCATCTCCAGCGGGAAATAGCCTCGAAACACCCAAAGGTGGTGGTAGAGGGGCGCGATACGGGTAGCGTGGTGTTCCCCAATGCCGACCACAAGTTTTTCCTTTCCGCCAATACGGAGGTGCGGGCGCAACGGCGCGTTACCCAAAACTCCGGGTCTGGCATCAAGACGGGCAACATGGTGCAAGAAATCATGGAAAGGGACGAAAAGGACTCCACCCGGCAGGTATCGCCACTAATGGTACCCCAAGGGGCGGTAGAAATTGATAATACGAACTTAAGCCTTGACGAGACCATAGAAAGAATTATAAGATTGCTGGCTTAATGCAACCAAGGTTGCAAATTTAAAAATTCGGAGGTTTTAACAGTACTATGGACAAAGAGCAATACTCCCGCCCTTCCGGCGTAGTTGCGGAGTTCGAAGACAGGGAATATTCCCACGAAGAACTTGCCGCCATCTACGAGGACAGCATAAGGAATTTCAAGACAGGGGAGGTGATCAGCGGCTACATCGTCGGCGTTACGCACGACTCTGTGGTTGTCGACGTCGGATTCAAATCCGAGGGGATAATCTCGCTGGAAGAATTCCCGCAGGGGTTGAGCCAGTTAAAAGTTGGCGACAAGGTTGAAGTCTTCATAGAAGATACCGAGAACGACGATGGCGTTATGGTTTTCTCGATGGAGAAGGCAAACCGCATGCGCCTGTGGGAAGACCTGCAGAAAAAATTCGATGGCAACGAAACCATCCGTGGCGTTGTGTTTGGCAAGATAAAAGGTGGCTTGGCGGTAGATATCGGCCTGAAAGCGTTTTTGCCCGGCTCGCAGATAGATGTGCGCCCACCCAAGAACCTGGATGCGCTTCTCGGCAAGAAGTTCGACTTCCGCATCATAAAGATGAACGCAAAGCGCGGCAACATAGTCCTTTCCCGCCGCGTACTGGTGGAAGAAGAACGCAAGGTAACGAAAGACTCCACCCTTTCCACCCTTGAAGAAGGGAAAATGGTCGAGGGCATGGTAAAGAACATCACCGATTACGGCGCGTTCATAGACTTGGGCGGCGTAGACGGCCTGCTACACATCACCGACATGTCGTGGGGCAGGATAGGGCATCCCTCCGAGATGCTGAAGGTTGGCGACACGGTAAACGTCGTAGTGCTGAAATTCGACAAGGAGACGGAGCGCGTATCGCTCGGC
>JAHFEI010000302.1 GCA_023248615.1 Nitrospinales bacterium
AAATAGGGTTCGGGATAGTGAACGTACTCGACCCCACCACCAATTCCCAGGTATCCATAACCTCGCAGTTCATGAACATCATTGCGTTGCTCACGTTCCTCTCCATAAACGGGCACCACTGGCTTTTGGCCGCCGCAGTGCGGAGTTTCGATCTCATCCCGGTGCTTGGTTTCGCGCCTTCGCCGGGCCTGGTGGAGATGGTAACAACGCTTACAGCCAATGTGTTTGTGCTGGCTATAAAGTTTAGCGCTCCCGTTGTGGTTACGCTTTTGCTCCTAAACGTGGCGCTGGGCCTTATCGCCCGCACCGTTCCGCAGATGAACGTTTTTATAGTCGGTTTCCCGCTCCAGATTTCGCTGGGGCTTTTCATGCTGGTGGTAAGCATCCCTGTTTTTCACTCGATTTTCGTTGGCTCCGTCCAGCACCTGTTCGAGGATGTGGTAGGCCTTATGAGGCTGATGTAGGCGGCAATGGCTGAAGACGATAAGGAGCAGCGTACAGAGGACGCATCTGACCGTAAACGGGAAGAGACGACTAAGAAGGGAAGGACTGCCCAGAGCAAGGAGGTAGGCTCCACCGTAGTGCTGCTGGCCGCGCTCTCCATGCTTTACATATTTGGCAACATGATGCGCACCCACCTGTCGGAGGTGATGGTTTTCAGCTTTTCCTCCGCCACCCATGTGCAACTTACCGAAACCAACATCCTGCCGTTGGTAATGTATTACTTCAAGGAGGTAATAATCATCCTTGCCCCCATAATGAGCGCTGTAGCGCTAGCTGGCATTGCCGCCAGCATCCTGCAAAACGGAGGGATAGTGTTCTCGCTCAACCCACTGATGCCGGATTTTTCAAAGGTAAGCCCCATGAGCGGGTTTGGACGGTTGTTCGGCAAGACGTCTGTGGCGGAGCTGTTTAAATCGATGCTCAAGATGTTCATCGTCGGTTACATATGTTACCTGGTGCTTGTGTCGGAGTGGGTTAACCTTCCGGTGTTGAGCGAGAAGGGGGTAAGCGAAATCGCATGGTTCATCTCCAAGATGAGCGTAAAGCTTATGTTCTACGTCCTTTTGCTGATGCTGGCCCTTGCCGCTGCGGACTTTGCATTCCAGAAATACACCTTCTCCGAAAGCATAAAGATGACCAAGCAGGAGGTAAAGGACGAGCATAAGGATACGGAAGGAGATCCGATGGTAAAGCAAAGGATACGGTCGGCACAGTATGCCATGTCCCGGAAAAGGATGATGCAGGA
This sequence comes from Nitrospinales bacterium, assembly GCA_023248615.1. Lineage (GTDB taxonomy): Bacteria > Nitrospinota_A > UBA7883 > JACRGQ01 > JACRGQ01 > JAHFEI01. The sequence continues at coordinate 1,250 of JAHFEI010000302.1, forward strand.
TGTGCCGAAGGCCGATGTGGTGATAACTAACCCCACCCACTTGGCCGTAGCGATATCCTACGAGAAGGACTCGATGGCGGCTCCCAAGATAGTGGCTATGGGTTCCGGGCATGTGGCGGCAAAAATACGCGAAATAGCCAAGGAGCATAACGTGCCGATAGTCGAAGATAAGCCTTTGGCACGATTGTTGTTTAATACACTGGATATAGGGCAGTCAATCCCGGAAGAACTCTACCGGGCGATTGCAGAGATTTTGGCGTTTGTATATAAGCTTAAGAATAAGGTGTTTTAAAAACAGTATGTTAAGGGTAAAAGTCGAGTCGCTTACGGTTGTAGGGGTAGCTTGCCCCACCGGCGGTTATTTGACGACAGATGAGGTAGTAAATGGCGGCGGCAGTGGAAAATAAGAAAACGTCTGTTCCGGCATTTGCCCGGTTTGGCGATATTGGGATGGCAGGTGCCCTCTTGGGAATAGTGGCGCTGATGATACTGCCGCTACCCCCGGCGTTGCTAGACCTGTTCCTCGCCCTTTCGATTACGGCGGCCATGATAATCCTTATGATATCCATCTACATCAAGTCACCGCTGGAGTTTGCGTCATTCCCGTCGGTATTGCTGGTCATCACGCTGTTTCGCCTTTCGCTGAACCTGGCAACCACCCGCGTGGTGCTTTTGCACGGGAATGAGGGGACATCGGCGGCTGGCAAGGTTATAGAAAGTTTCGGAAATTTCGTGGTTGGCGGCAATTACGTCGTAGGCACCGTCGTATTTATAATCCTGATAATAATAAACTTCGTGGTTATCACGAAAGGTACCGTCCGCACCTCGGAAGTGGCGGCCCGCTTTACGTTGGACGCCATCCCCGGCAAGCAGATGTCGATAGACGCCGACCTGAGCGCTGGCCTTATCACCGAAGTGCAGGCGCGGGAACGCCGACGCAGGCTTGAGCGCGAGGCGGATTTCTACGGCTCCATGGACGGCGCCATCCGGTTCGTACGCGGAGATGCGATTGCCGGCCTCATCAACACCGCCGTTAACATACTCGGCGGGTTTGCCATAGGCGTGTTGCAGCAAAAGATGAGCATGGCCGATGCGCTTTCGGTTTATACGTTGTTGACCATAGGAGACGGATTGGTGAGCCAGATACCGGCGTTGGTGATTTCCACTGCGGCTGGCCTGGTGGTTACAAGGGCCGCATCGGAATCTGATATGGGTACCGACATAGCCAACCAGGTGCTGGTGCACCCCAAGGCGTTTGGCATAGCTTCCGCGACGCTCGGCTTTTTCGGGCTTGTGCCCGGGCTACCGCATATCGCGTTTTTCCTCCTTTCCTTCATAACTGGGCTTATCTCCTACCTCACTTACGAGGCGGAGAAGGACCTGGAAGTTATGCAGAAAGCGGAGGCGGAAAAAGCGGCGCAGACCCCGGTGCAGGAAAAAGTGGAGGCGCTGTTGCCGCTGGATACCATGGAGCTTGAAATAGGCTACGAGCTTATACCTCTTGTGGACGCATCGCAGGATGGCGAGCTTTTGGATCGCATAAAGAGCATACGCAGGCAGTTTGCGCTTGAATTCGGGTTTATAGTTCCGCCGCTCCACATCCGCGACAACTTGCAGTTGAAGCCGAACGAGTATGCGGTGCTTATCAAGGGCGTGAGGGTTGCCGGGGGCGATGTGTGGATGAACCACTACCTGGCGATGGATCCGGGCACAGGGGTGGAGCAGGTTCCCGGTACGCGCACCACCGAGCCGACATTTGGCCTGCCTGCGCTTTGGATTTCAGAAGCGAACAAAGAGCGCGCCAAATCCGC
>JAHFEI010000303.1 GCA_023248615.1 Nitrospinales bacterium
CTTCAGGTAGTCCCAGATAAGTTTCCCATCCAGATGGTCCATCTCGTGCATTGCCGCGCGGGCATAATATCCTTTTGCGTGGTAAACAATCTTCCTGCCAGAAGTGTCCTTCCCGCTTATGCTCACTTTTTTTGGCCGGTCTATCTTAATCCAAACATCGGGGATGCTAAGGCACCCTTCGTCCTGGACCACGTTTCCTTCCGCCATTTCCGCCACAGGGTTGACTATCACGACGGGGTGTGCGGAATCCTGCCGTTTCAGGGCAATTATGCGCACCATTACGCCCAGTTGCGGAGCCGACATGCCCATCCCGTTTTTTCTCTCTATTGCCGCCAGCAGGCTTTTGGCGAGGGTCTCTAGGTCGTCCCCGAAGGAAACGGCCTCCTCCGATTTACCGGTGAGCCTTTTGTCGGGATAGGTTATTATTTGATGCATCTTTATGTCACAAGATTTTATTATGCAACGCCCCGCGATACAAGCTGTATCCTCCGCCAGCCAGCGGCGGGGGCAGTTGAAGGCGCTTTACCGGCTTATGGCCAACTGCCGTCTTTGTCCGCGCACTTGCGGCATCGGGCGGCTGGCGGGGGAAGAGGGCGTTTGCAAGAGCGGGGTACGGCCGATGGTGGCCAGCGCTACGCTACATCATGGCGAAGAGCCGCCTATAAGCGGAGCCGGTGGGTCTGGCACTGTTTTCCTTTCCGGGTGCAACATGAAATGCGTCTTCTGCCAGAACTATCCCATATCGCAACTTGGCGTTGGGAATGTGATGCATGCTGGCGAGTTGGCCCGCAGGATGCTGGCGCTACAAAAGAATGGCGCGGAGAACATTAATTTCGTAACTCCCACCCACTTTGCGGCGCAGGCGGCACACGCCGTTTACCTTGCGCGGCGCAAGGGGCTTTCCATTCCGATAGTGTGGAACAGTTCCGGCTACGAATCGGTGGAGGCGCTAAAGCTACTCGCCGGGTTTGTGGAAATATACCTGTGCGATTACCGCTATGCCACTCCCGAATTGGCGAAACTCTACTCCGCCGCAGAGGATTACCCCAGTGTGGTGGAACCGGCAATACATGAAATGCTTCGGCAGGTGGGGTATTTTGAAGGAAAATGCGGCGTGATAATCCGCCACCTGTGCCTGCCGGGGCATCTGGAGGAAACGCGGAAAATACTGGGGCGCATATTATGCGAGTTCGGCGCGGGAATGCCTGTCAGCTTTATGAGCCAGTTTTTCCCCGCCCATAAAAGCGCCCAATATCCGGAAATATCCAGAAAGTTGGACGACGATGAAAAAGAAGCCGCGTGGGAGGTGCTGGCGCAGTCCGGGCTGGAAAACGGCTGGACGCAGGAGGATTTTGCATAAGATTCGTGTGTTGGGGTAGACTAACCCATACATTGTTAAAAATGCCAAGACAGCGGAGGAAATGTAATTCATGAGTACTATCACGACAAAAGTGGATGCAAACGGCCACATTAATGTTGGCAGCATAATAGAGGCGGCGGCCGTACAGCTTTTAAGCTCGCCACATGCGCGGCACGGCGGCATCAACATAGCTTATGAACTTGCCTGCAAGCAGCCGAACGTCGTAGTTACCGAAGCGCTGATGTCCGACGTGGAAGGCGTGGGGCTTTTCAGTACCAACAACAAGGTGCTGGTGAGCCTTACGGGACAGGACACGGGGCGTAGCCCCTGGGCGCGGCATGTGGTAGACCGCAACAACCCCGAAGAGATGGACAAGGTCGCCAAGCTGATAAAAAACGTAGTGCGCGAGATGATATCGATACCGACAGTGGCGGTGCAGTGTTACTTCGGCAGGAGCAAAAACGCGATGGGCGAATGCGATTTCCTGGTGCCGCAGAAATACGCCAAGCACGCATTCGATTTCATCATGAACTTCGTCCCGGCCAGCGATGAGGCGCGCAGGCAATACCGCATAAGCAAACCGCTTGGGTTTAAGAACATACGCGTAATTTCCCACCCGGACTGGGTGAACCCGGATTGGCTGTCGTGGAAAAACCGGGTGAACCCGAACGACGCGCAGGCGCAGAAGGATGACCCGGAGCCGCCCCGCATAAAGATGATTTTCGATTCGGAAAACAATGTCGCGTTCCTTTTAGGCAACTACTATTTCGGCGAGTGCAAGAAGGGGGCGTTGTCGCTTATATGGAGCGCGTTTTTGAACAAGGGGCTTGGTATGCCGATACACGGCTCCAGCAAGTCGTTGGTCATGCCGGGCGGCAAGAAGAAAGTTTTTGTTACTATAGGCCTTTCCGGCTCCGGCAAGTCATCGCTGGGAAACGCCTACCACGATGAGTTCATAAAAAAGGGATGGCTCAAGGATGTGGAGCTAGGCAATGACGATGCGATAATCGTGCAGGCTGGCGAGGATGAGACCTCCGGGCTGGAATCGAGCCTTTACAACAAGACGGACGAGTACCGCCCCGGCTCTTTCTGGGAGAAGACGGTGCAGTCGGCGGAAAACGCGCTGGTGATGGTGGACGAAACGGGACAGCGAAGGCCGTACTACATGGATGTTTACACGAAGAACGGAAGGTGCATCTCCAACCGGCGCCAACTTCCCGGCGCAGACCCCAGCAACCTCGATACGCCCGCGCCATCTTACATATGCACCATACAAAAGGACAACACATGGGGGCCCCTTACGCTGATAGAAGACCCGTCGCTACAGGCGGCGCTGTATATTACGCTTTCCACCAAGAGTACGGCGGCGGAAAATATCTCGCTGGCCGAACTGGGCAAACTTAAAATTTCCCCGGGCGCCAACCCGTTTGGCATATGGCCGCGCCACATAGAATGCGAGATGTTCATGAAAACCGTCCAAAAACATAGTGTGGTCGGTTTGTTGCTCAACACAGGCGGTTTCTTTATCTCAGAGGCCGAAGAGCTGGCTGGCAGGGAAACCGACATACCCAAAGACCTTTCCATAATCCTCTACCCGCTTATTGCGGCAAACAAGATAAAGTGGGCCGATTGGGATTTGGTTCCCGGCACAAAGGTGCCTGCGCCCGGCTCAATGGAAGAGTTCTATCCCGGATATGA
>JAHFEI010000304.1:0-1177 GCA_023248615.1 Nitrospinales bacterium
CCTTGGCGTCGAAATGCGATGTCAGCCGGAGCACCCGGATACCATCCTCGGAAAGTTTTGCATTCAGGACGTCCGTGGCACTGTTTTTGAAATCCAGTGCCGCGCCCAGGGAAACATTGGTCTCGCGGGAGCGAATCACCGACCGATTCACACCCAGCCCCCAGCTATAGGTGAAACTCTTGATGTCGTTTGTCTTCAAATGGAAGCCCGGAGCGGAATCAGAATAGCCCGCATGGAAGGAAAGCGCAGTTCCATCCGTTGCAACCGGAAGATCATACCCTGCGGAAAAATAATGCACCTCGTTGTTGGTGGGGGTGGTGAGTGCCGTAAAATACGCGCGGTCAAACGCGATGAGGTTGCTGGTGGAAGTAGCGTTAGCTGCAACTTCCCACGGCCCGGTAAAGCGCGAGCCGGAATTATCGAGGCTCACCTGGCCGCTATAACGGCTCTGCTCGATATGAATCACCATCCCTACACCTCCGGGGGTGGCTTTTTCTTCGGGAAGCGGCTCGATCACCGCGTGCGCCGTAATGCCTGCCAGGTCGTTCAGCAGCAATAGCTGACGTTCAAGTTCAGGAGCGTTTACAGGGCGTAGCACCATGATTTTTTTGGGGAATTTCTCCAGAAGGTTCCAGCGATCCTGCTGCTTCAGCTTCTCAAGTGATGTGCCTTCCATGCGCACACGCGAAACATAGCCCTCCACCACCGCGATCTTCGCTACCCCATCCGTTATCTGCTGCTCCGACACCACCGCTTTGGAAAGAAAATAACCGTGGCTGCGGTAAAGCTCCGTGATGCGTCCGGCGATATAATTAAGCGTATCAAGCCCTGCCGGTAAATCGAGATATTCCCGATAAATTTGGGCAATCTCTTCCTGAGAAAAGGCTGTTGCACCCTCCACTGTCACTTTCCGAAGGATGAATGTTCCCTTTGCGGAGGGCTTGGCGGGTGCAGGTTTCGTACCCTCAGGGATGAACAACTCTTCCGTCTGTTTTTGTGGCGGCAGCGGCGCGATGCGCCGCTCGATTCTCCCGGAATCCACAGAGCTGGGAATATTCTGGCTATAGGCGGGTGCAAAACCACCCATAAAAACCAGCAATGCCACACAAAAAGGCGAATAACGAAAGCAATACTCTACCCGTAAAAAACACTGGCAAATCATACTGTTATTTATTTT
>JAHFEI010000304.1:1187-3047 GCA_023248615.1 Nitrospinales bacterium
AATAAATAATCCGCAAGATTGTACGGGAATATAACACAATCATTGTTTTAGTGAAACTACTATAGTTAAAATAACTTTTGTAAACCTATGTGTTTTGGCCTGCACGTTACTGTGTCAGTCAGCACGCTGGCTAGGAGAACACGTAAAAACAAAGAAAAGCGCGTAAAATTTATTTACGCTGCTTCTTCTTACCCCCCGCCACCGCCAGCATCGCATCGAACTGGTTTTGCGTATTGTGCTTTCCAGCGGCGATATTGGCACTTTCGCCCACCGTGGCCTGTTTCACGTGATCGGTGAGGTCGGAGCCGGAAGCCCACTGATGCTTCACTACCGAGGAATAACCGCCCTCGAATTCCGGATCCTGCACCAGCGAAACATACGCACCCATGCCCTTTCCGCCGAAATAGCCGCGCGCGAGTTCCTGCGCCCGCAGCCCGGTGACGTGATGCTCCGGCAAGGTGATGAGGTTATGGAACACGCAGGCATCCTTCGCCACGTTTTTCTGGAACTCCGTGATATACTCGTGCGCCGCGCGCCCCAGCTTGGTATCCGCGTATTTCTTATCGCCAATGGCGGGGTCTTTCGGATCGGGATAGTTCTTCGCTTCCTTGTTGCCTTCCGCAATCCAGGCTTTGAGCACAATCTGCCGTGCGTTGAGCGTCCACGCGAAGGAGGGCGAATTGTTATAGGCCAGCATGAAGCCCGGCACTTTCTTGCGGATGCGCGAGGTAAGCTCGGTGATTTCCTGCAGGTTCGCAGCACCCGTTTCGATCCAGCCCAAATCCGCGCCGGCTTCCTTGAAGGCGAAAATCATATCTTCCACCGCCCTGTCCGCGCCGGTATTTTTCCGGAACTCGAACAATCCGTTGGGCAGGCGTTTGGGGCGCGTGAGCTTGCCTTCCCACTGCATGAGCACATCGTTATCGTCCGCCGGATTCGCCTTGGTGATGGCCTCCATATCCAGCCACTTGTTATAATCCTTGCCGAACGGACTATCCGCCGGGGCGATGGCCTGTGTCAGCCCCGCGCCAAGGGAATCCGTGCGCGCCACGATCACCCCTTCCGGCACACCCATCGCCTCGAACGCCAGCCGCACAGCCCGGAGTTTCGCCAGAAACTCATCGCGCGGGCAGGTGACTTTACCATCCTGATGGCCGCATTGTTTCTGGTCGGAAACCTGATTTTCAAGCTGGATCGCACTTGCCCCGGCCTGGATCATTTTGCAGGCGAGGTAATAAGTGGAGGAAGCATCGCCGAAACCCGCATCAATATCCGCGACGATTGGCCTTATATAGGAATCAAAATTATCCACCTGCGCATGGAGTTTCTTCAACTCATCTGCGCCCTTCGCCTGATCCATTTTTTTGAAAATCGCAAGCAGCGCGTTCGCATCCGCCTGCCGCAGAAAACGGTAAATCTCCTCGATTTTATTGGGGACAGTATCTTTCGGGTGGGAGCTGGTATCGGGCAGCGGGGACATGGAGCTTGAAATCTCCGCCCACTGCCAGCCGCTTCCGTAGAGATACACCCTGTCCAGCGAACCGCCGCGCGCTTCCTTGGCGGCGAGCATATCCTGCTTGGCCTTATAGCCGCTGGCCGCGCCCAGCGATTGCGTATATTGCGAGCGATCCTTCAGGTAGCGCGCCATATCCCGGCGCATGATTTTCGCGTTGCGGCGGGCGATGTAAATACCGGTGATCGGCTCACCCTCCAGCTCGTTCATGATCTGGTAGCGCACCAGTTCCTCCGCCCCCAGCCCCGCGACATGAACCCCTTTGGCGAGGCGAGCGTTCATAGCGTTCACACGTTTGGTGTATGTCTGGTGCGTCGGCATGATGGCGGGCATATTCTTCCCCTTAT
>JAHFEI010000305.1 GCA_023248615.1 Nitrospinales bacterium
AATCTTTCGCAGTGGTCGTTACCGTGGGCGTCGCGGCATCGTGGTTCGTTTCCATGACGCTTACCCCGATGCTCTGTGCGCGGTATTTGCGCATGGCGGATGAGGAAAAGCACGGCCCGCTGTACCGTTTTTTCGACCTAATGTTCCACAAGGTGGACGATACATACAAACGGCTTTTGGAATTTTCCATCCAGTACCGATGGACGGTTATAGCCCTCACGGTTCTTGCGGTGCTTTCCAGCGGGTTCTTTTTCGCCCGCACAGGCAAAGAGTTCGTGCCGAAAGAGGACGAGGGGCGATTTTTGGTATTCCTCAAAACGCCGCTCGGTTCCAGCATTGACTACACCAATGGCAGGCTAAAGCTGGTGGAAGAAATACTGGGAAAGCAGACGGAAGTAATCTCCTATTTCACCGCCATCGGGCTGGGCCAGGCGGGGCAGGTAAACCAGGGCTTGGCGTTCGTCCGGCTTAAGCCGAGGGAAGAGCGGAAGCTGAAACAACAGGCCATCATGGATGAGCTTGGCAAAAAATTTGCCGACATCCCCGGCGTTATGGCATTCCCCACCGCAGTGCCTATCGTAGGCGGCGGACGAGGTGAGCCGCTACAGTTCACCATAGTCGGTAGCAACCTTGCCGAGGTCGCCCGGCTGGCTGGAGAGATGAAACAAAAAGTATCGCAAGATGGCGCGCTGGGCAGGGTAGATTTGGATTTGCAACTCGACATGCCGCAGTTGAACCTGCATATAGACCGCACCCGCAACGCATCGCTGGGGCTGAGCGCGATGGACCTTACGCAGGCCGTAAACGTGCTGATGGGCGGCTACGACGTGGCAAAGTACAACGACGAGCCGGGCGATGGCGAGCGCTATGACGTGAGGATAAAGGCGGCGGATGGGCAACTGGAATCCGTAGCCGACATGAAGAGGATTTATCTGCGTACCGGCGAGGGCAAGCTGGTGCGGCTTGATACCGTAGCGGAAATGAAAACGGAACTCGGCCCCGCCGTAATATCCCGGCTAGACCTGCGCTACGCCGCAAACTTTTTTAGTTCCCCCTCCATCCCGCTTGCCGCTGCGGTGGACAGGATAAAAAAGGTATGGCAGGAAATACTGCCCGTGGGCTACGAGGTGCGGATGCGCGGCGAAGCGGAAGAGTTCGGTAAAACTGTCGGCTATATGGTTTTCGCCTTCTCGCTCTCCATAATCCTGCTCTATATGGTGCTGGCCAGCCAGTTCAACTCGTTCGTACAGCCGCTTATAATAATGGTGGCCCAGCCGCTTGCCATCATCGGCGGGCTTGCCGCGTTATGGATTACCGGCAACACGCTAAACATCTACTCCATGATAGGGCTGGTGTTGCTTATGGGGCTGGTCGCCAAAAACTCCATCCTGTTGGTGGACTTCGCCAACCAGATGCGGGAAGAAGGCAAAGACGTAAACACGGCATTGCGGGAAGCCTGCCCAATCCGCATGAGGCCGGTGCTGATGACCAGCTTTACCATTATCTTCGCCATGATTCCGGCATCGCTGGGCCTTGGCGCTGGATCCGATACCAACGGCCCGCTGGCGATAGCGGTTATAGGAGGCATGATAAGCTCCACGTTCCTGACGCTACTGGTGGTGCCGTCCGTTTACTCCCTTATAATGATTAAGCAGGAAAAAATGGCGCAAAAGAAAAAACCTGTGCCACCGCAACCGATGTAGCATTATGGGGATTTCCGCATGCAGGATGATTCTTTTAAAGAGTATGTTCTTGACCAGTTGGCCTCGCTGGGGAACGTCAGCGCCCGGCGGATGTTTGGGGCCCACGGCCTTTACAAAGGGGGCGCGTTCTTCGGCATTATCTGGAAAGGGGCGCTCTTCCTTAAAACCAATGAGACCTCGCGGAAAGCTTTTACCGAGCGCGGGATGAAACCATTCCGCCCCAGCGCGAAACAAACCCTGAAAAACTATTATGAAGTACCGGCGGAAATACTGGACGATAACGACAGCCTGTGTGCCTGGGCGCGTACCGCCCTTTCCTGCGCTCCAAAAAAATAACCCGGCAGGTAGCCTCCCGTCTTTGGGACTGAAGGATGAGCATCATGCTTTGACCCAAACGCTGGCCGCACACGCCTCAAATGCTATAATGCTGGCGAATAAGCTGGAAAGACTATTAGGAGAAGCCGTATGTTGCGTATATTATTTTTCGCCGTAGCCGCCACTTTTTTTGCATTGGAACCAAGCCTTGCCCAGGATAACTTTGATTGCCCCGCCATGTGCGAACAGGGGACAAGACAGGCTCTTGAGAAATGCAGGAAGAACCACAGCGCAAACCCGAGCCAATGCCCATCCGACGACGGGCGGATACCGGAAGAATGCCGCAGGGTGTGCGCCGAGCTTTCCAACCTGAGTATGGAAGAACTCCAAAAGAAGCTTCCTTCCAACTACAAAGACGTACTCGAAGGCAAATAAACCGGCTCCCGTCGGCCACTTGCCCGCAAGATTCCGGGTCGCCGACAGCCCTGCCGCTTGTCAGCGATTGTTAAGGCCCAAGACCGCCCTTAAGGCTCCATCCATGGCATTCATGCCGGGCAATATGCCGAGAGTCTTATCTATTTCAATCAGTCTCACGGTAGCCAGATTGTCCGCCATTATTACCGAATCAGTAAGTATTCCGGCGGACTTGCCCTCATTTTCATAGAAAGATTACATTCGTTCCTTCCAATTTCATTAATCATTTCTTGAATCATTACCATAATTCCTCTAAATGGCTAATCAATTCCATTCCTTTCAATGCCATCAAAGGCAAAATACGACATCCCTATTTCCGTGCCCCCTATTTCCGTGTTGCGAGCACATAGAAATGTCCGGTTTAAGAGCACGTTAATTGACCGCTTTTTTACTTTATCAGTTTCTGGGAGTTTTAGCATAAATTAAGCTTTTTCGGTGATGTATTAAATCTTGTGTCATGGAAGAAAAGGGGGTACCAACGATTAAACAACCACGAATAAAGGAGGTACCCCATGGCACAACGAGCCACGATAGTGAATGTAGGCGAAGCAAT
>JAHFEI010000306.1 GCA_023248615.1 Nitrospinales bacterium
TTGCTTCGCCTACATTCACTATCGTGGCTCGTTGTGCCATGGGGTACCTCCTTTATTCGTGGTTGTTTAATCGTTGGTACCCCCTTTTCTTCCATGACACAAGATTTAATACATCACCGAGGAAAACGATGCGCTTGACAGGTTTTACCGTTTAGCATAGAGTTCTATTCATGGGGAAGGGGCAAAACATGGGTCCTCTGGGAAATGCCGGGTCAGATAAATTTCTTGACAGGCGCGAGTGCTTGACCAAAAGCGCACTCATATCCGCAACGTTGCTGGCATTCAATCCTTTTCACCTGGCCTCGGCCGAAACGTACGCTCCAAATGAAACAGCGCCGGATATTCTCTGGCAGGTCAATAGGGCTGAAGACCCGCGCAATCTGCGCGGGGTGGAGTTGGGACATGTTCCACAATTAAAAGCCCCCGATACGGTAAAGGCAGGTGAACCTTTCGAGGTTGGAATCATTGTTGGCAAAAATCTGCATGAGATGGTACCTGTGCATTACATCGACTGGATAGACCTTTACGCGGGCGAGATATTCCTTTACAAGATCATCTTGACGCCGAATTTTACCCAGCCGATAAGTACGGTAACGCTTACCCTAAAAACTTCCACGACTTTAAAAGCCATCGAACACTGCAATGTACATGGACTATGGGAAGGGACAAAACGGATTACCGTGACCTAAACCACCCGAACCGAGGAAAATAATTTTTCATGGTGCCGAATGACAATGAACATCCATATAGCCGACAAGGTTTTCTATTATATTTTCTCTGGTTGGGTACATTCGGCTTTGGCGGCCCCATCGCGTTGGCGGGATACATGCAACACGATCTGGTCGATGAGCGGAAATGGATAACGCCCGATGAATACCGCGAGGGTCTGGCTCTTGCACAATTAGCCCCGGGTCCCTTGGCGGCGCAGCTTGCCATCTATCTCGGTTGGTTGCGGGGCGGATTCATGATGGCAACTGCGGTATCAGCCGCATTTATCCTCCCCTCCTTTTTGATGGTTATTGCATTGGCATGGCTATACATGAAATTTGAGGGAATCGCCTTGCTTCAGTCGTTATTCTATGGGATCGGGGCTTCCATCATCGCCATCATCGCCAACAGTGCATATAAGCTGGTGCGAAGAACTGTCCAGAAAGATCCGATGTTATGGACGCTTTTTGCCATTAGCGCGGCAATCACCGCATGGTTCGAAACCGAATTCATTTTGGTATTTGCGGTATCAGGCATGGTGGCAATGGTCGCCAAATACCCGCCAGCATGGTTATCCAGAACCTCGCTCTTCGGATTGGCTCCGGCATGGTGGTTGACCGGCCTACATGGACCGGCAAGTATAGGAGTCCTTTGTGATATTTTGTGGTTTTTTACCAAGTCCGGGTCTGTGGTATTCGGCAGCGGGTTAGCGATAGTTCCTTTTCTTCATGGCGGGGTCGTGCAAGACCATCAATGGCTCACCGAACAGCAATTTATAGACGCCGTGGCCGTGGCGATGATCACGCCCGGTCCGGTGGTCATTACGGTGGCCTTTATCGGCGAATTGGCCGGGGGTTTCGCGGGCGCGTGCCTTGCGGCGGCGGGGGTATTCCTGCCGTGTTATTTGGTGGTGGTGTTGGCAGCACCCCACTACCAACGCCTGGCAAAGAACCTGCAAATAAAAGCGCTGGTGGACGGCGTAACCGCTTCTGCTATCGGTGCAATCGCGGGGTCCGTCATTGTATTGGGAAAGAGATCGGTCATTGACCTGCCCACAGTGACAATCTTTCTGGCAAGCATGGTGGTGGTATTCAAATTCAAGAAGGTTCCAGAACCCGTATTGATCGCCGCCGGAGGCGTCATCGGATTACTTCTTCATCGATGATCGTAGCCCCCGTTTCATTCCCCTTTTACGGCAAATTTTCTTCTCTTCGTCTCCAAGCCCTTGCGGTGGATTACTTTGATAGCGATCAAATCTTCTCCGCATAAAAAAGCGCGCCAACCGTTGTGGGTGATGTGCGTTAATATGAGGCAATGCAGACTATTAACCTTCCAAAGGAAAGTGCAAAAACAGAAGTCATCTGGGAAATGTCGGTTAATACAGTCCCTGTTTCGTGACAACCATTTTTCACCCCTTTTCATTGACTTTACGTGGTGGAAACGAATAGTATCTGAGGTTCAACATATTTAAGGAAGCAATGAAACTTAACGGCGCACAGATTGTTGTTGAAAGCCTTTTGGCCGAGGGCATAGATACCATATTCGGGCTACCCGGCGGTGTGGTACTGCCCCTGTACGATGCGCTTTACAAATCCAAGCTGAACCACATCCTCGTTCGGCACGAGCAGGGAGCCGTCCACATGGCGGACGGCTACTCGCGCGCGACAGGCAGGTGCGGCGTAGCTCTGGTGACCAGCGGCCCCGGAGCCACCAACACGGTAACAGGTATTGCCACAGCTTACATGGATTCCATCCCGATGGTGGTGATAACCGGGCAGGTGCCGGTACACCTCATAGGCAACGATGCATTCCAGGAAGCGGACATAGTGGGCATAACCCGCCCATGCACCAAGCACAACTACCTGGTACGCGACGTGAAAGACCTGGCTCGCACCATCAAAGAGGCGTTCTACATCGCCACCACCGGGAAGCCGGGGCCGGTGCTGATAGACCTGCCGACCGACGTGCTGCGGAAAGAGACGGAATTCGAGTATCCGGAAAAAATTTCCATCCGAAGCTACAACCCCACGGTGGAAGGGCATCCGGCGCAGGTGAAAAAGGCGTTTGACCGGATGAAAACCGCAAAGAAGCCGGTGCTGTACATAGGCGGCGGCATGATTTTGGCCAATGCCAGCGAAGAACTGGTGAAGTTCGCAACCAAAACATCCATGCCGGTAACAACCACGCTCATGGCTATGGGAGCGTTCCCATCCAGGCACGAGCTTTCGCTCGGGATGCTCGGCATGCACGGCACATATGCCGCCAACATGGCGATGCACGAATGCGACCTGATGATAGCGCTTGGCTCGCGCTTCGATGACCGCGTGACCGGCAG
>JAHFEI010000307.1 GCA_023248615.1 Nitrospinales bacterium
GCTGACTAAACCATCAAAATCAGAACGGGTAACAAGCCTCATAACTCACTCCCAAAAATATGTGGATGGAACTCCATGATTCCAGAGCGCCCCGAAAAACAGACACCCGCACATTGTAGCAAAAGGGAGGGTACTAAGCAAAATAGCAACCTCTGCCCACCAACAGCAGGGACGAAAAGCCGTCAGCCGGAGATATTGCCGAATTTTTCTACCATTTTAAGCGCCCCACTATGGCCGGGACTTAGCCTTAGCGCCGTACGGAATTCTTCCATGGCGGCTCCGGCATCGTCTTTCGACAGGAGCAACCCAAGCTGGAAGTGCATATCCGCATCCAGCGGAAATTCCTTTAGTGTGCGCCGTGCATATTCCTGCGCATCCTTATCCCTCCCCATCATTTTCAAAAGCACTACGATATTGCCGCGCCCGTGCTTGGGGTCGGCGGCAATAGCCTTGCGAAAGTACCCCATCGCCGCATCAAAGTCTCCCTTCTGCCCGGCTATCACTCCCTTGAAATCGTAGTACCAGGCGAATTCATTGGGCCGTATCGGTTTTATGCCAACCAGTTCGCGCTCCAGCTTTTCGAATTCCCCCTTGCTCCCAAGTAGCCAGCAGTAGTCCAGCCGGACGAAAGCGGATTCCGGAAATGCCTTCACGGCAAACAGTATTGTTTCCTCCGCCTTGTCGCCCTGCCCAGCCCTCAGGTATTCGTGGAAAACGGCGACATGCATCCTTGGGTTGGTAAAGGTCTTGCTGATGTTGTCCTCCATTATCAGTACGGGGTGGGCAAAGAGCCTGTTCCTTTCCCACGTCAACCCGCCGAAAACAGCCAACACCGCCACAGCCACCGCAACGATTTTTTTTCGCGGACACGCAAGCCGTTTTTCCAGCAGGTGCAGGGAATACACCACCGCAAGGCAGAAGGCCGGAAGGGCCAAGTACAGCCTCCGCTCCGCGTAGGCATCGAAAATAGGGTAGAAGGAGGAAGTGACGGAAAGCGCGCCGAAAAACCAGAGTATGGAAAATGAGTAGGGCCGCGAAACGCGGAACCGCAGAAAGGCGAAGACCAGCAGGGCAAGCGCCATAGCCCCTCCCGCCAGCACGCTTGGGATAAGGGATGCGTCCACTACAGTCTGGTCGGCATCCAGTATCTGGTATATCGGCACGAAAAGCCTGGGTATGTACTGGAACGGAACGACGACCAATTGGGAAAGGAAATAGTCGTGTACGGAAACATCCTTGGCGACGTATTTTTCCAGCGCATATCCCAGCGCAAACGAGCGGAACAGGAAATACAACGGCAAAACCGCCCACAACATGGCAAGCGGCCAGGCGTTTTCCCTGCGTATCCCGCCACCGTATGCTAGGGCAAACACTACGGCAAGCGCCGGGAGCGTTATCGCCGTTTCCTTTGTCAATAGCGCCAGCACAAATGCGGCCATCGCCAGTGCGAACCGCCATCCAAAACGCAACCCGCCACGGATAAGCATGTAAAAGGCCAAAAGGTACAGAAACGTGGAAAGACCGTCGGAGCGCGATGCGATGTAGGTTACCGCCTCCACCCCCATAGGGTGCAGGGCGAACAATGCGGCTCCGAAGGCAGGCCAAAGCCTATCCGCCACACCCTCCCTGCCAAGTATCTCAGCCAGCAACAGGAAAACAAGGCACGATGTCCCGAAATGCAGGATGAAATTTACGACATGGTAGCCGAAAGGCTTTAGCTCTCCCACAGCATAGTTTAGGGCGAAGGTAACGAATAAAAGCGGCCTTCCCGCATTTTCGCTGTTAAACAGCACCGCCTTAAGGTTCGTGATGTCACGGATGCCGCCGTTCGTCACTATCGTGTGTTCATCGTCGAATATGAATGGGGCATTAAACGAATTCATGTACGCCGCCACCACAACCACAAACAAGGCGAAGTATAGATACCAGTTTTTCCAGACCATCTGCAAGCCACGTTAGCATAACTCCGACATTGCTTTCCACAGCGGCATGGATAGAATGGGCGGTGCGTGAGGATGTATGTCAGGACGGCTTGTAAGAGTGGGCTGGCCATTTGGATAGGTTAGCCGCCAAAAACCGGCCCTGCCCCCCGGATTGCCCTTTTGCCCAGGTCTCGCCCTTTGAATTAGCCGTTTTTTTCATTACAATATCATCCTGCCGTTTTCAGTTGGCCTTATTTATGCGAGAAAGGGACTATGTTGGATTGCCGTTGTTTTAGTCGCGCTCTTTTCGCCGCCGCGCTGGCATTGCTTGCCGTTTCGGCGGACAATGTGTGGGCCCTAGGGCTGGGGGAGATAAAAGTAAAGTCCGCGTACAACAAAACCTTTATGGCGGTCATACCGGTATTTCTGGAGCCGGGCGAAAGCAACATCGTTGCCGAGGTTGGCAAGCAGTCGGATTACAACCTAATACAGATAGGCAGGCACCCCGTGGTGGATTCGCTAAGGCTCTCCGTGGAGAACGACCCGGAAAGGCCGGGAGCCAAAATCATACTGGTCACTTCAAAAGACCCCATTTCCCAGCCATCGTTTAACCTTGTCGTGCGCGCATCGGCGGGGGGCGGCTCGATACTGGAGAACTATTTCCTCGCCGTAGATTTCCGCAAGAGCCTGTCGCTCGACCTGCCGGAGCCGGAAGAGGCCAAAGTGGAGGCTCCAAAGAAAACCGCGCCTGTACACGTGCCTGTGCCCGTAGCCCCTCAAGTCGCACCTATGGAAACCGCCAAGGCAGTAGCGCCAGAACCTGTTGCGCCAGCGCCCAAACCGCCTACCCCGATAGTGCCAGTGGAAACCGCAAAAGCGGTAGTAGTCGAACCCGTTGCGCCGGCGCCCAAACCGCCTACCCCGGTAGTGCCAGTGGAAACCGCAAAAGCGGTAGTAGTCGAACCCGTTGCGCCAGCGCCCAAACCGCCGGTAGTAGCCGCAGAGCCGGAAAAACAGGCCGAGCAACCCAAAAAAGCCGAACCAAAGCCACAAGATAACGCCCAGCCCACAGTACCGCAACTTGTAAGAATAAGCCCGGCGGCGGCGCAG
>JAHFEI010000041.1 GCA_023248615.1 Nitrospinales bacterium
TGTACATTGACCCTGTGCCAGCCCAAATGCGCACCGGCACCAACTGGTATCTGGGGACTGCGGACGCAATTTTCCAAAACGTGAACCTTATACAGGACGAAAATCCCGACTACGTTTGCGTTTTCGGCGGCGACCATATTTACCGGATGGATGTCCGGCAGATGGTGGATTTCCATGTCGCCAAACAGGCGGAGATGACAATAGCCGTGATACCGAAACCGATAGAAGAGGCCACGGCCTTCGGCGTACTGGAGGTGGATAAGGACTGGCGCGTGGTCGGCTTCGAGGAAAAACCCCAAAACCCAAAGCCAATGCCCGGCAACCCGCGGATGGCGCTTGTTTCCATGGGAAACTACGTTTTTACCCGCAAGCCACTTATAGAGTGGGTTTCGGAAGACTCCGAACGGAAAACATCCCACGATTTCGGCAAGGACATCATCACCGAAAAGTACCGCACCAATGCGGTGTACGCATACGATTTTTCCACAAACACGGTGCTGGGCATGGAAAGCAAGGAGGCGGGCTACTGGCGCGATGTTGGAACCATTGACGAGTACTTTGCCGCGTCTATGGACTTGGTGGAAGTTACCCCCACGTTCAACATGTACAACTTCAAGTGGCCGGTCTGGACTTTCAACCCGTCCCGGCCTCCGGCCAAGTTCGTCTTCGCAGACGTAGATAGCCAGAGGACAGGCATAGCTACGGATTCGCTCGTCTCCGAGGGAAGCGTCATTTCCGGCGGACGCATACACCGTTGCGTGCTCTCCCCTTCCGTCAGGATAAACTCCTTTTGCAACGTGGAGGAATCCATCCTCATGGAAGGGGTAAATGTTGGGCGCCATTCGCGCATCCGCCGGGCAATAATAGACAAGTATGTCTCCATACCGCCCGGCACGGAGATAGGCTTCGACCTGGAAAAAGACAAGAAGCGATTCCATGTAACCGAGTCCGGAATTGTGGTCATATCCAAAAAAGCGATTATTTAACATAAGAACACTTCTATTGGCAGGAAAGGAATGCGATGAACAAGGTATACCTGCTTTTCGGCATGCACAACCACCAGCCGGTCGGCAATTTCGAGCACGTGTTCAGCGAGTCATACGACAAATGCTACCACCCAACGCTTGAAACCCTAAGCCGCCACCCGGAACTGCGGATATCCCTCCACCACAGCGGCCCGCTACTGGAGTGGATGGAACGGCACAAACCGGCGTACCTGGAAATGCTGGCGGGAATGGTGCAAACCGGCCAGGTGGATATCCTGGGGGGCGGCTTCTATGAGCCTATCCTTTCCGCGCTTCCGGAGAAAGATGCCATAGGCCAGTTGGAAATGATGAACAAGTGGGTGAAAAAACGGTTTGGTGTGCAACCGCGCGGCGCGTGGCTGGCCGAGCGGATATGGGACCCATCCATGCCGAAGATACTGGCATCCGCCGGGATAGAGTTCACGTTGCTGGACGACACGCACTTCTATTACGCCGGACTGTCGGCAAAAGATATGTACGGATATTGGGTCACCGAAAAACACGGCCACTCACTGGCGGTATTTCCCATAGACAAGACGATGCGGTATTACATCCCTTTCAAGCAACCGGAGGAATCGCTGAATTACTACCGCGAGGTGCTGGCAAAATACGGGACAACCGGCATAACCTACGGCGACGATGGGGAAAAGTTCGGCGGATGGCCGCAGACCCACGAATGGGTTTTCGGCCAAAAATGGCTGGAGCGGTTTTTGGGCATGCTGTCCGCCAATACCGGCACGGTGGAAACGATAACCCACTCGCAATATATGGATAGGTTCCAGCCGAACGGGAGGATATACCTTCCAATGGCATCGTATGAAGAGATGATGCACTGGACGCTTCCGACCCAAACGGCCATTGAGCATACCAACCTGTTGCATAAGCTGGAGGCCGAAAACCGAACCGAGGAATTCAAAAAATTCCTGCGCGGAGGGCTGTGGGACAACTTCCTGTCGAAGTACGACGAGGCGAACAGGATACACAAGCGCATGCTCTATGTGTCGAAACGCGTTGAGAGCGCATTGGAAAAGGCCACAAAATCGGGGAATGCGGATATGGTGGCGGCCCTGTACAGGGGGCAATGCAACTGCCCATACTGGCACGGCCTGTTCGGTGGCCTGTACCTCAGCAACCTGCGCCACGCTGTTTACTCCAACCTTATAGACGCCGGGAAAATGGCGGACAAGGCCCTGCACAAAGTAAAAAACTGGGTAGAACTGCACCACGCCGATTTCTTGATGGATCGCTACAAGGAAGTGGTGGTGGAAACTGCCGACCTCTTCGTCCTGATATCACCCGCATGCGGCGGCGAAGTGGTGGAAATAGACTTCAAGCCTGCGTCATTCAACGTCAGCAACGTCATGACCCGGCGGCCTGAGGAATACCATGCGAAAATAATGGCTGCTGTAGGGAAAACGGACGGCGGCAGGGGTGAGATACTTTCCATACATGACCGGGTGGTGTTTAAGGAACCGGAACTGGATAAAAAACTTGTGTTCGACCAATTTACGCGACGCTCGTTTGTCGACCACATAATGCACAGCCGCCCCACCGCCGAAGATTTCCGCACCTGCAAGGTGGCGGAGAAAGGCGATTCCGGTAACGCCGGGTTCTCCGTGGCGCTTGCGGAAAACAAGGGGGGAGCCGCAAAAATTCTCCTCGCGCGCGATGGCACAATACAAAAGGACAGCGCCACAATCCCGGTAAGCATAAACAAGAACTACAGCATCAGCGGCAAGGAGCCGAAAATAACCTGCGAGTACCAGATAACCAACAACGGCAAGGAGGTGCTGGAATTCTTTCTGGGCGTCGAATGGAACTTCACGCTCCTCGCGTCCGACGCGCTGGACAGGTATATTACGGTAAGTGATGAAAGGTACAAGATGAGCCACCAAGGCGAAACAAGAGATGTTACGGGCTGGTCCATGACGGACGAATACTTCCGCTTCACCACGGAATTTACCAGCAACATGCCGGTAACACTTATACGCTACCCTATCGAAACGGTATCGCAGTCCGAAGGCGGGTTCGAGGCCAATTACCAGGGAACATGCACGGTCGCGCTAATGCCGGTACGGATAACCGCTGGCAAAACGCTGGCCAGGGAGTTCTCCGTTTCGTTCGGTGGGATATGATCTTTAATTTTGCAATTCAGTGGCAATAGCTTATAATGACCCTGCGGTTGAGAGGGCTGCGGTAGCGCGGTTCGCTGAGGGAACACTCACTTGGTCGCATTCTTTTTTTTCGGCGAAAAGATGTATTTACCCTATTTAGACGGTTCGGGGTCAGCCAAAAACAAAAATGAGGATTATTTAGTCTTGGCGGGAGTTCTTGTATTCGAACGCCAAGCCCATTGGATTTCAAAAAGCATGGATAAACTTGCCGACCACATAGCCTATTCGGTTTTCAGGCGTTATGAGCATGGGGACACAAAGTATTTGGATGTCATCCTGTCGAGATTTGATTCCAAAAACAATG
The DNA here is from genome assembly GCA_023248615.1 of Nitrospinales bacterium. Taxonomy (GTDB): domain Bacteria; phylum Nitrospinota_A; class UBA7883; order JACRGQ01; family JACRGQ01; genus JAHFEI01. The sequence continues at coordinate 3,504 of JAHFEI010000041.1, forward strand.
TTTTGCATGGACTCGCCCATAAACAGAATATTGACCCAAACTGCATGTGTCCAGCGTACATGAGCCGGGGGTGAGTAAAAATATGATACGGCTGGATACGCGCAAAAAGGATTTCGCAAAAAAATTCGCAAAGCTTGTAAACCGGTTTTCCGAAAGCGACCCAAAGGTAACGCAAGCTGTGGCGGCCATCGTGGAAGACGTGCGCAAGGAGGGCGATGCCGCCCTTTTCCGCTGGACGCACAAGCTGGACAACATACTCCTTTCGCCCAAGACCGCACGGATAGGCAAGGATGAAATTAAAAAAGCCGGAAAAAAACTTCCCGATGATTTGAAAGAGGCGCTGGTCGCCGCCTTCGTGAACATCGTCGAATTCCACACGCACCAGGCGGAACAAAGCTGGGTGCTGAAAGACCGCACAAAACGCGTGGGCCAAATCATACTGCCGCTCCAGCGCGTGGGGCTTTACGTCCCCGGCGGAAAGGCCTCCTACCCTTCATCCGTGCTGATGAATGCCGCCCCGGCCATAGTGGCGGGCGTGGAAGAGATTATCATCTGCTCCCCTGCGCCGGGCGGGGAGATAAGCCCAGCCGTGCTGTTTGCCGCCGACTTGTGCGGCATCACAGAATTCTACCGCGTGGGCGGCGCACAGGCTGTTGCCGCCATGGCGTATGGGACGAAAACCATAAAAAAAGTGGACAAGATTGTGGGGCCGGGCAACGCATATGTTGCGGAAGCAAAGCGGACGGTGTTTGGCGCGGTTGGCATCGACATGATAGCCGGACCAAGCGAAATATGCATCGTGGCGGACGACAGCGCCAACCCGGCATGGTGCGCCGCCGACGTGCTTTCGCAGGCGGAGCACGATGAGATGGCTTTGCCTATTTTTATCTCGCCTTCGGAAAAGATGTGCAACGCAGTGGTGGAAGAGGCCGTTCGGCAGGCCGCGCTTCTGGAGCGCAAGGCAATCGCCCAAAAATGCCTGAAGAGCAGGTTTTATGTGATAAAAACCCGCTCGATAAACGAGGCCATAGGGCTTGCCAACGAGATAGCCGCCGAACATTTGCAACTTTCATTTAAAGGCGCAAACAAAGCGCTGGGCAAGATACGCAACGCCGGGGCGGTTTTCGTGGGAAATTACTCGCCAGAGGTCCTGGGCGACTATATGGCTGGCCCCAACCACGTCCTGCCCACTTCCGGCTCGGCCAGGTTCTCATCACCGCTGGGGGTATACGACTTCGTCAAACGCACTTCGCTGATAGAATATTCGCGGGCGGCGTTCAGGAGCGTGGGGCGGCAGGTTGCGGTGATGGCGGAGTCGGAAGGCCTGACCGCGCACGCGCTGGCGGCGAAAATCCGTTTATAGCGGCATCTGGCACAGTGGGAAACCTGGATTCCCGCGTACGCGGGAATGACAGTTTTTTTATAGTTTCCCCACTTGTCATTCCGCGCCCCGACACGGCAAGCCGCCATGGTCGGCGGCAGTCCATTGCCCATCTTGAGGCAAGGGGCTGGCGGCCTGGGTAGCCGCCGTCTCGTGTGCAACTTGGCACACGGGGAATCCAGGTCCTTATTTTCCGCTGGAGTTTACCCCGTGCCGGACACGGGGCTGGAATGGCAATCTTGGCGTAGCTCGAAATCAAGGTTGGAATGCCCCAACCCCGCCATAAAACTATGCGTGTTGTGGCATTTTTTTACGCTATATTAGTGGTCAACCAATAGGAGCCAGGGGCAAATTGAGTACCATTTTAGTTGCAGACGACGAAAAAAGCATGGTCGAGATGCTGGAAATCATGCTTCAACGGGAAGGCTACGAGGTGATAACGGCCCATAGCACCGATGAGGCGATAGAAAAAATCGGGAAACACGAGCTTGACCTCGTCATCTCCGACATGAAAATTCCGAAGGAAGGCGGCGGCGCCGTACTCCGCGCCTCGTTACAGAGAGAGCGCACGCGGCCTGTAATAATGATAACGGCCTACGCGTCCGCAGAAAGCGCCGTAGAGGCGATGAAGATGGGCGCATACGACTACATAACCAAACCATTCGATGTGGAAAAGCTAAAGCTGACAGTAAAAAACGCGCTGGAAAAACGCGGCCTTGTGCTGGAAAACCTGAACCTGAAAAAAGAACTGCGCGAAAAGTCCGGCATAAAGGAAATGCTGGGGAACTCCGCCGCCCTCGCCGTAGTGAAAGACCTCATCTCCCGCGTGGCGGAAACCAACAGCACAGTCCTCATCACAGGCGAAAGCGGCACCGGCAAGGAGCTTGTCGCCAAAGCCATACACGCATTCAGCCAAAGGAGCGGCAAGCCGTTCCTCTCCATCAACTGTGGGGCCATGCCAGAACAACTTCTTGAGAGCGAAATGTTCGGCCACAAAAAAGGGGCTTTCACCGGGGCGGCAAACGACAAGATGGGACTGCTTGAGGTGGCAAGCGAAGGCACCTTTTTTCTGGACGAAGTGGGAGAGATGCCGCTTTCTCTGCAAGTAAAACTGGTGAGGGCAATACAGGAGCGCGAGATACGTCGCGTAGGCGACGTGAAAGACATAAAGCTGGATGTGCGCTTCATAGCCGCAACAAATAAAAACCTGACGGAAACCGTAAAAAACGGCTCGTTCCGGGAAGACCTGTTTTACCGCCTGAATGTCGTGCAAATTGAACTGCCGCCGTTGCGCGAGCGCAAGGAGGATATCCCGATTCTTGCCCGGACATTCCTGGAAAAATTCAACGCGCAGAACAGCCGCAACATCCAGAGCTTTTCGAAGGAAGCGATGAAAATGCTGGAAGACTACCACTGGCCCGGCAACGTGCGCGAACTGGAAAACGCCATCGAACGCGCCGTCGTGCTGGAAGCGGGACAGTGGATATCCCCGGAAAGCATGCCGGAGAGCTTGCGGTTCCCGTCTGCCGAGGCCCTTGCCGTGAGTGTACCCACCGGCGGGATAGACATGGAACTGCACATAGGCGAAATCGAAAAGCAGATGATACTAAGCGCACTGAAAATGGCTGGTGGCTCCAAGAAGGAGGCGGCTCGCCTTTTAAACATGAATCTTCGCTCACTAAGGTATAAACTCAGCAAATATGACATTAAATAAAAACTTGGCCGCCATGCTTCTCACCATCGCCATCACGGCTACGATTTCTATCGTCCCCGCATACGGCGCCGAACCCCAAAAGGCGGCGGCACCCGTCCCGCGCATAGCGGAATTATTGGAAAAAGCGCAGTCGGCGGCGACGGAAAAAAACATCCAAAAAGAGATGGATGCGTACAGGGTGATGGTAGAGGCGTACCCGAGCGATGAAAGAAGCGTGGTTGCCTATTTCCGGCTGGCGCAAAACCAGCTGGAATTAAAAAATTATGTTTACTCCCATTCCTACTTCAGCGCGGTGGTGGATAGTTTCCCGTCTTCCCCCTACCGGCAGGATGCGCTGATAGGCCTTGGCATAAGCCTGACAAACCTGAGGAAATTTCCCGAGGCGGAGGCGGCATTGCAGTCTGCCCTTAAGAACCCCGATTCCGACGCGCAACGCGCCGCCGCGCTCTACAACTTGGGCGAAAACTACCGCCTTGGCGGTAAGTTGCCAAGAGCTGTCGTAACCTTTACGGAATGTTGGAACCTGACCAGCGATTACAAAACCAATGCTGAAAAACAGGCAATTGAAATCATCCGCACCATACCATCGGAAAATGACCTGGTGGCGATAGCCGACAGGTACGAAAAAAACTTCCCGTCCCAATACGCATTGCTGGAACTGGCCCATATATACCGCAAAAAATCCGACGTACTAAATCTTGAACGCACAAAAGAAAAGCTGGAAAGCAACTTCCCGAAGATAGAGTTGGAAAAGGGTACATTTACGCCTGCTCCCGTCTCGGCCAAGGAATACATCTCCATCGGATGCATCCTCCCCCTCTCCGGCGACCAATCGGAATCGGCCGCGCAAGCGCTGAAAGGCATACAAATGGCCTTTTCCGCCCAAAGCGAGTTCGTGGAAAAGAGCAACGTCAGGCTGACCATAAAAGACTCCGGCGGAAGCGCGGAATCATCTGCAGTGGCGGCGAAAGAACTGGCGGAAGACAAGTCCGTTGTGGCCGTGGCCGCGATGTTCTCGCACGAAACCCTTGCCGCCACGTTAAAACAGGCCGCAGGCTCCGGCCTGCCATTCATCACACCGTCGCAAAATGCCGTCGGCACCGAGCTGTTGCCACCAGAGGCCAGGCGCACACTGTACCAAACCGGCGTGACCAATGCGGGCCAGGCCGCAATAATGGCGGAGCTGGCGGTTAAAAAACTGGGGCTACGCACTTTCGCAGTGCTGTACCCAAACGACGCGTACGGACAGGAGTTTGCCAAGCTCTTTACGCAGGCGGTTGAAAAAAACGGCGGGACTGTTGTCGTAACGCAAAAGTTCGACCCGTCACAAACAGATTTCAGGGAGCAGATGACCGCCATAGGCGGCATGGACGACCAACACCTGCGGTCTGTCATCTACAGCTACGCGCAGGAGCACTCCGACAAGACGATTGACGACCTCAACGCCAGCCTGCATGCAATCTACGGCGCCAGCGCTTCCATCCCCCGTATAACAAAGGCCAAAAGCATGCCGCTAACCAAAAACAATTTTTCCGGCGAAGTGCAGGTGAGGTACCAGGCGCTGTTCCTGCCCGCCTCGTATGAAGTCGCGGGGCTGATACTGCCCACGCTCGCCTTCTACAACATCTCCAAAGTGCAAGTGCTGGGTACGGACAAATACCTCTCGCCGGGACTGCTGAGCATCGGCGGTAAATATGCCGATGACGTGTTTTTTCCAGGCGAGTTCCACCCGGCGGCGGCAAGGCCGGAAGTGAAACATTTTGTTTCCAGCTTCCAGAACGCGCTTGGAGAAACGCCCGACCTGACCGCCGCGCGCTACTACGACACCATGATGATGGTGCTTAAGTTCATGGCAGGCGGGGCCGAAACGCGCTGGAAACTGACCGCCGCGCTGGATAGCATGAAATTCTACGGCGGCGTAAGCGGCGGCGTGACTTGGGGGGCGGAAGGCTCGATGGAAAAAATACCGTCCATCTACACCGTCACCGACGGGAAAATAACGGAGCACCTGCCGCCCGCCCCGCCGGAAGCTAAGGAAAAATAGTAGCCTCATAATGGTATCAACATGGAAATGAAAAATAACCACAGAGACACACGAGACACATGAAAGACAAAGATAGTGCGCTCCACACTGAAGAGGCAGACGATGCGGCGCTGGAAAAAACGTTGCGCCCCTCCCGGCTGGACGAATATGTAGGCCAAACCGGGATAAAAGAAAACCTGAAAATCTCCATAGAGGCGGCACGGCAACGCGGAGAGGCGCTGGACCACACACTCTTCTACGGGCCGCCGGGATTAGGCAAAACAACTCTCGCGCATATAATCGCGGCGGAGCTTGGTGCGCAAATACGCGCCACATCCGGCCCGGTGATAGAAAAAGCCGGCGACCTGGCCGCCCTGCTGACAAACCTTTCGGAACGCGAGGTGCTTTTCATCGACGAGATACACCGGCTTAATCCGGCGGTGGAGGAAATACTTTACCCCGCGATGGAAGACGGCAATATAGACCTGATGATAGGCCAAGGGCCATCGGCCCGCTCCATCAAACTCGACATACCGCCGTTCACGCTTATCGGCGCAACCACGCGGGCTGGGCTTTTAACCTCGCCGTTGCGCGACCGCTTCGGCATCATCCACCGGCTGGAGTTTTACGGTGACGCGGAACTTGCCGCCATCGTCACGCGCTCCGCGCGGATATTGAACGTAGATATAGACCCATCCGGCGCTACTGAAATAGCTCGGCGCTCCCGTGGCACGCCACGCATCGCCAACAGGCTTCTGCGCCGAGTGCGCGACTACGCCCAGGTGAAAAGCAACGGCTCCGTTACCACCGCCATCGCCGACAAGGCACTGCAAATGATTGAGGTGGATGAAAAAGGTTTTGACCGCATGGATCGCCTGCTACTCCTTACAATTATCCAAAAATTCGGCGGGGGGCCGGTGGGGCTTGATACCCTTGCCGCCGCGATAAATGAAGAGAAGGATACCGTGGAAGACGTATTGGAGCCGTACCTGCTACAAAACGGGTTTCTACAAAGGACCCCGCGTGGCCGCATCGCCTCCATGGAAGCGTACCGGCACTTTAATATCATCCCGCCGACAAGGCAGGAACCGCTCTTCTGACCAAGCCCCCAAAAGCGGCGGCTAGCCCGCCTTGAAATGTTTGCTCAGTTTCAATTCCTGGTTGTGGTAGTTCGAGCCGATATCCAACCCGTAACTCATATCCGGCAGGGCGGCCATCTTTTCGTACCGCAACTTGAAGAAAAGTTGCCCATCCTCCACGCGGAACGGGACATCGTGGGGCCGCACTTCCAGCACCGCCTTCGTGCCGCGTACTGCTCCATCGCCAAACCCGGAATCGAAAAACCCGGCGTAGTGCGTCCGTAGCTCGCCGGATCCGGCATCGAACTCCACCATCTCCGCCGCGCAGTCCAAAGGCACCCGCACCCGCTCTTTCGACGCGAAAATGTAAAACTCCTCAGGCTCCAGTATCAGGAAATTCTCTCGCGGCGATTCAATCGGCTCCCAAAAATCATGCGTGAGGTAATGCCCGGTACGCAACATGTCTATCACCGTGCTATTTTTTTTGGCCATGTAACCGATAATTTTGTGCGAGCGGACGGTGTGGGTCTCTATGCTGAGAAACAGCCCATCGCTAATTAAAGGCTTCACCCGCTTTGCCCCGTCCCGGTACATTAGCGGCTTGCGCCCATGCATCGCCGCAAGCTCTACGTCATCTATCATCGCCTTGCCACGGAAAAGGCGCAGTTGGTTGAGGGCAAGCCCCGTCTTCACCTTTATCGTAAACGAGCGCGGCACAACCTCAAGGTACAGCCCGCCGCAATATCCTTCCCCGATATCCTCGAAACGGTGGCTGAAGTCCGTGATGACCCGCGTAAAAATATCCAGCCTCCCTGTGGACGACTTTGGGTTGGTGCGGCCACGAACCCCGGCAGGAAGCTCCAGCCTTTCCAGCAACGGGATAAGGTAGACGTTCCCACGCTCCAGGATGGCCCCATCGCGAAGGTCTACCTCGTACATCTTTAGTTCCTTCAGCGTCTGCGAAACTTTGCGGCGCTGTGGCAGGAAAGAACTTCTAATCCTGTATGCCTTGGCGCCAAGGCGCAGGTCTATGCTGGATGGCTGGAACTGCCCCGGCCTGATGGGACGCTCCGCAACTATCCACTTTTTCGCGGCAAAATGCCTTAACTCCTGTACCGGCAAAACACCGTGGGACAACTCCTCAAAACCCTTATTTTGCATCCGGGCTATATTATCAGAATAAAAGGGCGGGTCACACCAAAAGGCGAAACGGTGTTGCGAGCACATCAATTGTCCTGTGCGGGAGCACATGAGTTGTCCGGTTTAATAAGACGCAAAAGGGGGCGTTTTATGAAACGGACGGAATTCTTGCAGGAGGTGTTGAAAATGCG
>JAHFEI010000308.1 GCA_023248615.1 Nitrospinales bacterium
CGCGCCCAGTCCAAAAGCACCATCCACATGGGAACGGTGGCAACCATAAGCGCCGCCAGCCCCGAAGCCACCCTTTGCTCCGCCCATGCTACACCGCCGTTGCCGCCAAGTAGCAAAAGCCCGCCTATGATGGCGGCGGATTTCCAATGTATTTTCATTGGACGTGGTGCGCCACGCAGGCGTGCCCATGCGTACAGCAACGCCCCTGCCACTACGCATCGGGTGCCAGCCATGAAAAACGGCGGCAACGTTTCTATGGCGAAACGGATGGCTAGGTAGGTGGAACCCCAGATAATGTAGATTGCGGCAAATGCGCCTACCACCTTAAAATTCAGGTTCGCCATGTCCGGTGTGCCGATACGATTTTTTTGGTTTATCCATGGGGGTTATAATAGACCGCAACCGGGGCAAATTGGCATCCGTAAAATGTGCGCTGGCTGAAAAATATTAGCGGTTATTTGCCGGGGCGCACTTTCCTTTTTGCGGAGAGCGCACAGTAGCCGCCCACATCTACACTTACTATGGCGTTTCCCCTCGTGCGCACCGATGCGAAGAGGGTAGAAACTTTTTTTATTCCCTGCGTTACGCGCAACTGCGCACAGCCGCCCGGCGGCACGGCAATAAGCCCGGCTTTAACCGCGTAGGCGGCCAGCGGCCCACATCCGCTACCGGTTGCCGGGTCTTCCGTTATGCCCAGCGCCGGGGCGAACATCCGGCACCTCGCGGAGCCGTTCTCCAAAAAAAACGGCATTACGCAATCCGCGCCGCATATCTTTCGCGCCTTTTCGTAGGCCGTCTGCCGGATACGCGCAAGCTTAAGGTGCGCCATAGATGCGAGCGGAATAATAATGTGCGCCAACCCGGTGGATACCGCCATAGGCTCCCCCGCTATCGCCGATTCGTCCAGCCCCAGCACCTGCGCCGCCAGCGCACGGCTTATCGGCTTTAGGAAGCGCGGTTTCCCCTGAGCCATCGTTATCCTGCCGTCCGGCATCAGGCAAAGCGCTATTTTTCTTTTGCCCACCTGTTGCACGTAGCTTTTTTCGTGCGGCACCAGCCCCCGCTTTTGCAGAACGAACAGCGTGCCAAGCGATGGATGCCCCGCGAACGGTATTTCCTTTTCCGGGGTGAAAAAACGGACACGGTAATCCGCGCCCTTGCCGGTTGCGGGAAGCACGAACGACGTTTCCGAAAAGCCGAGCGTACGCGCCACCTGTTGCATCGTAGCGGCGGAAAGGCCGCGAGCGGCGGTAACAACCCCCAGCCCGTTCCCGTTTTTACCCAGCGTGGTGAAGACCCTGGCAGTTTCACAGGAAATAACGCCCGCCGTTTTCGCCCCTATTTTTGGTTTTCTGTTTTTCGCCATGTGGGAATATAATAGCCTACATGCGTATGCAATATCCTCAGGAACTGGTCGAAAAGCGTTCACTTTTTGGTTCGCCACTTTTTACGGCGTGGTGTGGCACAAAATTCCGCGCATCGGTTTTCGTCATTTCCGTTTTAACGCTGGCGGCGTTTTTTGCGTTCCCCGGCGGCGCATCTGCCGAGGCTGAGAAATTTGTTCCACGGGACAAGAACATGACAGTAACCGGCCAACTGGAAAAAGCGGCGATAGACGAAAAAACCGGCAAGGTAATAGCGGTGGAAATATGGGCCGAGTCCGGGGAAATTACCGAGTACTACCTGGTGAACGACGACGATAAGGGAAACGAACTTCTGCGCTACGCGGGCGGCAGGGTAAAGGCCACCGGATTGGTAGAAGAAGACGAAGACGGCAACAAAATAATCTCCGTCACAAATTACACCCTCCTAAAATAATTTCGTTCTCCGCACTGCATCTCCGAGTGGTTGGCTCCATGAAACTGGAAAATGTCCGGGAAAAACCACAGAGACACTGAGGCACGGAAAACAGGGCAAACGCTATCTCTTTCCCGGTGGGTACAGGTTTTCGCCTGTACTATTCCTAGTGGCATAAACATTCCTGTGTGTGCTTTGCCCCGGAAGAATCATACTTGGTAACGAAAAAGTCAGATGTTCCTGTCCGAGTGGCGCCATCCAGCGAGCCGTTGGTATACCCCGCCACATATACATTGCCGGAGGTATCAACCGCTGAAGATGCGGTGGAGGCGATGTCATTGGTTCCCGAGCAAGAGGCCAGCGCAAACGCCAGCAAAACAACCGGAACAAGCCACCCACGGTACTTCATTATCATCTTCCTAACTATCTAACCATCTATCCACCTTTATTGTACCCGCGTATACCAAAACTTACAATGGCGGTGCAAATACCCCAAACTTCTACCAGCGTGGGAAACGGAATAGAGTCGGAAGATATCCACCCAAAATCGGTGGTAGCGGCTAGTGCGGCGGGTTTTACCTTTTGGCGGAGTCCATCTCAAACGCCGTTTGTATGGCGTACATCATTGATGAGGGGTCGGCGATTCCTTTCCCGGCAATATCCATAGCCGTGCCGTGGTCGGCGGAACTGCGGATAAACGGCAGGCCAAGAGTTACATTGACGCAGTGCCCGAAGGATACCGATTTTATCGCCACCAACCCCTGGTCGTGGTACATCGCCAAAATCGCGCCGTACTTTCCGCGCACCTGCGGCGCAAATGCGGTATCCGCTGGTAGCGGCCCCACGGCGTTAATTCCCATTGAGCGCGCTTTTTTTATCGCGGGCAAAATAATTTTTTCTTCCTCTGCGCCAAACAGGCCGCCATCGGAGGCGTGCGGATTCAGCCCGCACACGCCAATAGGCTTTTGCGGGCGCAGGCTTTTGTGGATAAGCGTAAGCTTTTCTACTATCGCGCCCACCGTAACTTTTTTAACCGCGTCCCTTAGCGAGAGATGGGTACTCAGCACCACCACTTTCATTTCCGGCGAGGCCAGCATCATGGCAAAGTTTTTTGTCCCGCTAAGGTCTGCCAGCATCTCCGTGTGTCCGGGGTAGGGGATGCCAGCCAACGATAGTGCCTTCTTGTGGATGGGG
>JAHFEI010000309.1 GCA_023248615.1 Nitrospinales bacterium
TTATCAAAAGCGTGTCGCTTTTTATCTCGGCGGATATCTTTATCGTGCCTGTCCTGTTCTTGCCTACGGCCTCGCGCCTGTCCGGCATTTCCACTCCGTGGTCTATGGCATTTCGGACCATATGGACTATGGGGCTTTCCAGCTTTTCCAGGAGGCTCTTGTCCAACATCACTTCTTCGCCGGATATTTCCACGTTCGCGCTTTTGCCCAAAAGGGTCGCGGTATCGCGGATAGTGCGCGGAATTTTCTGGAACAACCCTTTTACGGATACTTTGCGCACTTCCGAAAGGCCGTGCTGTAACTGGTATGTGGCTTCGGAAAAAGCGATATTGGCGTTTTTGAACTCCTTTGACACGGCGGATGCCCCGGGTATTACATCAAGCCGTTTTTCGAGGTAATTAAGCGTTTCGGAAATGATCACGAGTTCGCCTATCTGGCGCATGAACTCGTCCACCTTCTCTTCCTCAATGCGCATGGTTTTCTTGACTACGGCTTTTGTCTTCGCCTCTTCCTGCTGTCTTTTCTGCGAGTCTATGGCCTCGCGTATGGCTTCCTCGGTGGTAACCCCCTTGCGTATCAGCACCTCGCCAAACTTCTCGCCTGGTTTTTTTTCCTTCAGCGCATCGGCCATCTTTATCGGGTCGACTTTGCCGGACGAGATTAATATTTCCCCCAGCTTGTCCACGTGGGCATCTTCTTCGCCGAAGGTTTCCGCTTCCGGGGCTTTTGGCGGGGGCGATACCGCATCCGGAGCCGCCATCGCCGCTTCCGTAACTGCGGCGGAAACCAGCCCTTTGCCAACCAGTTCGTGGGCCATCTTCAGGTTCACTTCCAAATCGTGCAAAAGCTTCGGGTCGGCTTTCCTGATCTTTTTGTACTCCTCAAGAAGCGAGGCCATTTTGAAAAGGTATGAGTCAAGCGTATCTGACTTCTTCTCCTCCTTGGTCGATATCCTATCTTCCAGCCCCTCGATAAATGCCAACTCTTCGGGGGTCATTTCGAATACCATGTCGCCGTCTACCACGCGCTGGAACATCGCCTTAAGGAAATCGGTACCCTTAAGCAGGTTATCGATTATAACTGGCGTTACGACCCTCACGCTCTTGCGCAGGTCATCCAAGAGGTTTTCCAGCTTATGGGCAAAATTCTTTACATGGTGGAGGCCGAAAAAAGAAGCGCTCCCCTTTATGGAATGGACCGGGCGGAAAATGGAATCTATTATCTTTACATCGGCAGGGCTTTGCTCCAAAGCTACGAACTTCTCGTCCAACCCGGCCAAGGACTCAAAAACTTCGGCAATATATTCTTTATATACCTCGGGATCCATCATCTCTTCGCTCATTGCGGATCCCCCTCTCTGCAAACCATCCGTTAAAAGCCCGTCATACGGCCCCGATGCGCGCTAATTGCCGCCGGGCTGTACCAAAACGATTGGCATGTAAACATTTTAACTGTGCTACGGAACCCATGGCGACCTTCAAAAATATTGGGAGTAACAAAAAATCCTGTGTTCATAATCCCACACATTATACCGTACACATGCCCACTTCACTTTTCACATCAAACGAAGCTGGGAAATCCGCCGCCACAGCTACTTGGACAAGGCGCCAGCTCCGACTCTGCCAACTCCCGCGTACCGTCATAAGAAGCTGGTTGGAAAACAGGTGTATTGTATCATAGGAGCACGGAAATCATCATCAGATACAAATGTTTTCAACACCTTGTCATAATACCGCCGCCGCGTACGGTAGCCGCCAGTTCTTTCGGCATATCCGCCTTGCGCCGTTTTGCAAGTCTCATTTTTGGTAAATGGTGGGTTGTATATATTCGAATTTTTGTTTCAGCCCCGTAAGGCTTTCCGAGTGGCCGATAAAAAGAAATCCGCCCGGCTTGATGAAATGGTAAAACTTGTTCACCAGCACTTCCTGCGTCGGCTTGTCGAAATAGATCATCACATTGCGGCAGAAGATAAAATCAAACTGCCGCTTGAACGGGTAATGTTGCTCCATCAGGTTAAACCTCCTGAATGTGATAAGGCTACGCACTTCCGGGGCAACCCTTACAATCGGCTTATTCTGTAATATCTTGCCGCTTTTGGTTTTCATCGAGCCGACATCGTGCGTGAAATAAGCTTTGGCTATATTGGGCGGGACATCCTTCAGCCGTACCTCGTCGTACTTCCCTTCCATGGCTTGGCTCAGCACCTCTGTGGAAAGGTCGGTGGCAAGAATCTTTAGGTCCCAATGTTTTATTTCATCCTTCAAAAACTCCAGCATTAGAAAAGCCAGCGTGTACGGCTCCTCACCCGTAGAGCATCCTGCGCTCCATATCCGAAAGCTCATGTCGCGCGCCTTGAGTTTTTCTTCTATCCAACCCGGGATTATCTTCCTCATAAAATTGAAGTGGTTTATTTCGCGGTAAAAGCTGGTGAGGTTTGTGGATATGTCGTCCAATAACGGGATAAGCGCCTGGCCGCTTTTGTCGCTTTTTACATATTCGTAGTATTCGCGGTAAGACTTAAACCCATGCCGCTCTATCCGAGCACGTAGCCGGGTGCGTAGCAGCTCTTTTTTGCTTTCATTGAGCGAGATGCCGCTTTTGTCGTAAATGAGCTTCCGGAACAGCTCAAAATCCGAATCTAGGAGTTCCGTAGTAATCGCCATATCTGTCCCGCCATTCTACAATGATTACGGCGCAACACGGCAAAAAAAGGCCAGACAAGGCCACGGGAAATGCTGTCCGGCCATGGGATTACCCCAATTCGCCTGTAGTTAAAAATCTTTCATGTCGTCGTCAAACGGGATGACCGCTTCCGGGGCGACAGACTTGGGGCTTCCTTTAGCCTTGGGCGCGGAACCCCTCGTCGAGGTTTAACCGGACACCCATAACCGCACGAGTCAAGGGCTCATCAGCATTTTGCTCATTCACATTCCAGCCGCCTTACAAAGACTATCCTATTCGATGCTTGTATGCACTTACGCACACCCATT
>JAHFEI010000042.1 GCA_023248615.1 Nitrospinales bacterium
CGGAGAGGTGCGGCCTGCCACTAGGCCGGCAGATGTCCACCCGCTTTCTATGCCTCTTGAAAAATCCGGGAAATTGGAGCAGGAGAGGAATGCAGGAGAGAAGATTCCCGATATCGAAGAGCTGGTACACAGCCACGAAGAAGCAAGAAAGGCGCAGAAACTGGATAAGTCCGCACAACGTCCTAAAACGTGGGTACTTTTTCTAGCCATGTTGCTGTTCCCCTTCTTTTTCCATGCGGGGACGGAACTGTACATGTTGGGCAGGGTTGCTATCCTTTCGTCCTTTGGGATGTCGCGGTTTGCGGGCAACCAGCCTGCTAATGCCGCGTTGCCGATGGATAAGAACGAGCAGGTTCTTAACAGCATGGCCACCATCATTGCAAACCAGCAAAAGCTTATAGAGCAGGGGGGGAAGGTGGTGGTTATCCGCCCGGAATATCCCGGCACATACTCTTTCGATGCGGAAAAAGCGAAGATATACGAGCTAAGCGGGATTGATATGGACGATCCTGTTTCCGGGGCGGACAAGATATCGAAGATAAAATCCCCGGAACTGCTTCTCTCAATGGTGGAGTCGTTCGACAGGATTACTTTGAGCGCGGCGCAGTCCAACACATCGGAGTTTCGCGTGAAAAATGCCGTGGAAAATAAAAGGCAGGCGCTCAAGAGGATACAGGAGCTAAAATAGCCCGCCCATCGCGCTTCCTCCAACTCGCCCAATGTTTACACGACCAAACCGGTTTCCGGTGTCTCCGTGACTCTGTGGTTTATCGTCCATCAGGCTCCATTTGGGCGGTATTCCGGGTAGGAGTTGCCGAGCCACCCCTCGGATTGGACTGTCTTCAGTATAAACTCAAAGGCCGCCTCAAGGTTTGTTTTTGCATGTTCGGACAGGCGTTCCCCGAACTCGCCGAACTCGTAGCCCCGGATGCCGAGGACATAAGCTTTGGTTTTGGCGTGGAACATGGTTTGGGCTATGAAGAGGACGGTATCCGGCGACAGGCTGTGGCTACTGAAATTCGGTTGGTGGATGCTCTGGATTTCGCTGAATGAGAATGGGGACTCCCCCCTTATTGCAGAATCGGCAAAAATCACCGCATCGTAGTTTGCGATTTCGTGTGCATGTTCCACCACGAGTTGGTAATCAACCTCGACCGACAACCCCCTTACGGAACGCGCCTCAATTTTAGCGGCAAGCGCCGGTCCCAAGCCGTCATCCGTCCGCCCCGGATTGCCGTAACCTATCAGGATGATTTTTGGGGGCATGGAATCACAGGTATTGGCCTTTCCTGTCCACCAGGTTTCCCTCGGGGCCGTACATCTCTATTTCCATCGGCATCTTCCCAATTGCGTGGGTTGCGCAAGACAGGCATGGGTCGTAGGAGCGTACGGCCACTTCAACATGGTTAAGCATCCCCTCCGTGATTTTCGGCTTCACGGAAATATGTTCCTGGGCAACATTCCTGATGGCGCGGTTCATGGCCTCGTTATTGTTCGTGGTGGAAACTATCAGGTTGCAAAATGTGACCTGGTCGTTTTCGTTGACCTTGAAGTGGTGGAAAAGCGTCCCACGCGGAGCTTCAATAACGCCAATACCTTCTTCTGCGCGGTCTCCGCGAACCAACAGGTCGGTGCCTTGGAGGTCAGGGTCATTCAGCAATTTTTCGATATTTTCCACGCAGTGTAGTGTTTCTATCATGCGGGACCAATGGTAGGCCAGCGTCATATGGTTGGGGTTGCCGTTGGTAAGGCTTTTGAACTCCTGCAAGGCCTTGCCCGCTTCCGGGGTATCTATGAACCCGCAGGTGTTCATGCGCGATAGCGGCCCCACGCGATACCACCCGTCGATATGTCCGCGGGACTTGATGAACGGGAACTTCATGTACGACCAGGACTTGACCTCTTCCATGATGTAATCGTTGTACTGTCGGGAATCAACTTGGTCGAAGATAATGTTTCCCCCAGCGTCAATTGCCCTCAGGTTCCCGTTATATAAATCCAGCGCTCCGTCCTCTCGCACCAGGGAAAGGTGGCTGGAATTGAAGGTCGCAAAAGCCCTAACCGCATCAAGGTTTTCGAGCGTATATTTTTTTGCGATATCCAGCGCGGAGCGCACCCATTTTTTCATCTGGTCAATGTCGCGCAGGAAAACGTCCCTTTCCTCAATGGAGAGGTTTTTACTCACCCCGCCCGGCACGGAGCCGGTGCCGTGGATTTTTTTCCCTGCGGTTGCCTTTATAATCTCCTGCCCGAATTTACGCATCATGACGGCCTGTACCGCCAGCTCCGGCATCTTTTCTATGATGCCGAGCACGTTGCGGGATTCCGGGGCGGAGCCGAAACCGAACAGCAGGTCTGGGGAACACAGGTGGAAAAAGTGCAGTACATGGCTTTGCATTATCTGTCCGTAATGCATTAGCCTGCGTATTTTTTCCGCAGTGGGGGTAAGCCTTTTGGCTCCCACTACCATATCCATAGCCTTGGAAGCCGCCAGGTGATGGCTTACGGGGCAGATGCCGCAAAGCCTTTGGACTATGACAGGGACTTCCCAGTAGGGACGCCCGCAGATAAAGCGTTCAAACCCGCGGAACTCGACAACATGGAGCCTGGCCTCGCGCACGTTGTTGTGGTCATCAAGGTGGATGGTTACTTTCCCATGCCCTTCAACCCTTGTTATCGGCTCAATCTCAATGACTCTGGTTTTCGACATTTTCAATTCTCCAAAGGTGCATTTCTAGTCAAATTTAATTATCTCGCCGGGCAAATCTGATGGATTCCCGCTTAAGAGAGCGACTATTGTCTGCCATAGGACATCGCCCGAAGGGGGGCAACCGGGGATATGGTAATCCATCTTTACTACCTCGGAGCAGGTGTAAACCTTATCGAGGATTAATGGTAGCGCAGGGTCGTTAGGTATATCGTTAGCCGGGTTATACACGTACGGGCTGTTCAGGTATGCCGTTTCCAGGCACTCCCTCAGCGGGTCATCGGAATGCATTATGGCATTTCGCATCACCGGTAGCCCTCCCATCACGGCACACTGGCCCACGCCAACCAGCACATCGCAGTTCTTCCGGAAATCCCGCAACGTATGGACGTTTTCCTCGTTGCAACAGCCTCCCTCAACAAACCCTATGTCGCAACGGGCCCTGAATTTTTTAAAATCGTTAATAGGGCTCCTGTCGAATTCCACAAGCTTCACCAGTTCCAAAATCCGCTCGTCTATGTCCAGCAAAGACATGTGGCAACCGAAACATCCGGCCAGCGAAACAGTAGCTATCCTTTTTTTCATGCTTTACCTCTCCAGACTTTCAGGAGTCCTCAACCTTTGTTCCGGCAGGATGCAAATCGAACCTGCGTTTCCCGATTGGGTCGAAGAATCCAGCCCTTTTTTGGATAATGCACCCGACCGGACAGGTTCCAAGGGCAACCGCCTTATCGTGTATATCCACGTTGGTTTGCGCCAGGTTCTTTCCGTTTACGCCCACCTGCTTATTAATCCCGCGCCCAATGTAACCGAACACGTTTTTATGGTCCAACTGTATCGAGGCCCTGATGCAACGTCCGCATCTTATGCAACGGTTCGTATCCAGCATCACATCCGGGTGGGACGCATCTACCGGGCGGACAGGCTGTAAATATGGGTACTTGTCGGGCTGTAAAATTCCAAGCTGGTACGCCAGGTTCTGCAGTTCGCACCTGCCGCTGGCCTCGCAACACGGGCACAGGTGGTTTCCCTCGTGGAAAAGCATCCGCACAAGGTCTCGCCGGTAGTTCCGTATTTCAAGGGTGTCATTTTCCACTTCCATCCCGTCCGCCACCGGCTGTGTGCAGGATGCGGCTGTCCTGCCGTTGACCTTAACTGTGCATACCCGGCAACTTCCCTGTGGTTCAAGCCCTTCGACATCGCAAAGGCGCGGAATGTGTATTCCGGCATCGTCGGCGGCCTGCATGATTGTTTGTCCGGGTTTCCCCTTTATTTCAGCGCCGTCTATCCTGATTATAATTTTGTCCACGATCCGCTCTCCATCTTAAGCAAACCACTTAACAACCGCTTTCCCATTGCCGCAAACTGCCGGATGCCAAGCCGTCAATCGGCTTCATCTTCGTAAACCGGGTCATATATCATCGATGTGCGTTTGGCCAGCCTCCTGGATTCATCAAGGGCTTTTTGGATGTTAAAGCTGGCTTGAAAGCCGTCCTTACTTTCTTTCAGGTGCGAAGAGTAAACGAGGGGGAACCGCTCAATGGAATTCAAAATGGATTTTGGGGCCGAACTGCCCAAACCACAGCGGCTCGTCATCATTATGGTTTTGCAGAGGTCTTTTAAGTAGCCCAAGTCGGCATCTTCCGCAAAACCGTGCATGACCTTTTGTATCCGTTCGCGCAGGAATACGATTCCAATGCGGCACGGCGTGCAGTATCCGCAACTCTCATCGGCAAAAAATTCCAGGAAGTAATCCACAATGGCAAGCACGTTCCGGTGGGAACTGAAGACCATTACGGCTCCGCCGGTAGCGGCATCCGAAAAGCAGATTTTCCGCCCGAACGAGGTGCGGCCAACCATCTCGCCGCTGGCTCCGCCAACTTGCACAATAGCGGGGTCATCGGCTTCCACCATTTTCAGCAATTCGTCTATCCCAATGCCGTATGGCACTTCGTATATTCCAGGCTTCGCGCAGTCTCCGCACACGCTAAGCAATTTTGTGCCATGGCTTGCCTTCGTCCCGATCCCGGCGAACCAGCTGGCGCCCTTATCCAGAATACGGGCAATGCAACAAAACGTTTCCACGTTGTTCACCGCCGTAGGTTTCGACAGGTACCCCTTTTCGACCGGGAAAGGCGGGCGGTTTTTCGGCTCTCCCCGCAACCCTTCGCAGGAACTGATTAGCGCGCTTTCCTCTCCGCAGATGTAGGCGCCTGCCCCAAGCTGGATTCTTATGTCGAAATCAAACCCTTTCTTCCCGCGCACATCCTTGCCCAGAAGTCCGGTTTTACGCCTGTTTTCCAGCACGCTTTCCAGGAAGGGGCGAAGGTAGGCGTATTCCGCCCGTAGGTATAAGATGCCGCTGTTGCTTCCTATAGCGTACGCGGCGATGGTCATCCCTTCAAAAACTAGGGATGCGCGTTCGGTCAAAAGTACGCGATCCTTGAAAGTTCCAGGCTCCCCCTCATCGGCGTTACATATTATGAAACGCTGGGTGGCTTCGGTCTTTTGCGCCAACCTAAGTTTTTCACCTGTGGGAAAACCGGCTCCGCCACGCCCCCTCAATCCTGAGTCGGTTATCGCTTGTATAACGTCCAGTGAGGCTTTTTTAAGGGCATTATCCAGCCCCGCTTCGGCAGGGATGCCATCGGCAAGCAGTACCTCGCCTTTTTGCCTGATATTGTTTTGCACCATGGCATTTACAAGCTTGTGGGCGTTATTGCCGTCTCCGCACTTTGTTACCAGTTTCGATGGGTCCAGAGTCTTTTTCAACTGCCTCGCCGTCTCCCTAGCAGAGTCCGGGGTGAGGTTGGTAACAACGACATTGTTTATCAGCGCCGCCGGAGCCTGGTCGCTCATGCCGATGCAAGGCGTGTACTCCAGCGAGAAATTTAGGTCGGGCGATGTTTCTCCAATCCCGATTCCCAACTCCTCGGAAAAGATATCCGCAATCCGCTCTATCCCCGCATGCCGGTCGATGATGTCATCGCAGAGGCGGATAATAATTTTGCCTTTTTGCCTATCCGAAAAGAAAGAGTAAAAAGAGACAAGCCCCTCTATCTCCACCCGGTGGGATTTAATCTCGGAGGCAATAAGACCCATCGCCTCTTCATTGATACAGCCGAGGCTATTTTGGACTTCCCACAGGATGTCTATAAGCCGACCCCGGTCATTCCCGTACTTTTTGCATGCCTGCTTGATTGTCGGAATGATATCCATGTTCGTGTTGTCTCCAACCGAATTTTTAGAAATGGAACCCAACCGCCTCGCAATTAGTGTAACAGGATTTGGCGCAAATTATAAGGGAGCTATTTTTATTTATTTTTTTGTGTGCGGGAGTGTGGCGCGTGGTCATGGAAGTTTTGTTTGAGCTACTCGTACCGAAGTGCATCTATGGGGTTAAGCCGGGATGCCTTGTATGCAGGATAAAAGCCGAAGAAAATTCCCACCAGCACGGAGAACCCGAACGCCATGAATATTGACCATGCGGTAATTATCGTGGGCCATCCCGCAAAATAGGTGAACAGCCAGCTTCCCCCCGCGCCAATCGCTATCCCTACCGCACCGCCGATGAGGGAAAGCGAAAGCGCCTCCACTATGAACTGGAAACGGATGTCGGATGTTTTTGCGCCGACCGACATGCGTATGCCTATCTCCCTCGTCCGCTCCGTAACCGATACCAGCATTATGTTCATTATGCCTATTCCGCCCACAAGTAGCGATACGGATGCGATGGTGGAGAGGAGCGTGGTGAGTATTCCCACCGCCATTTCTGCGGACTGTATTATCGCCGTGAGGTTGCGTACCGTGAAATCATTATCCTGTTTGGGGCCTATATGGTGGCGTTGCTGTAGCAGGCTGGTGATATCCCGCTCGGCGGGTTCTAGGTCTTCAAAACTTTTAGCCTTTATGAATATGATGCTCACCAGGTTATAAAGCTGTGAGCCGAAGAGCCGTTTTTGCGCCGTGGTTATCGGTACGTATATCGTGTCGTCCTGGTCCTGCCCGGATGGGTTTTGTCCCTTTTTTTTCAACACACCTATCACGGCGAACGGCACGTTTTTAATCCGCACTGTCTGCCCGACAGGGTTCATGCCGAAGAACAGGTTATTGGCGACCGTCTGCCCCAACATGCAGACTTTCGTCGCGCTTCGCACATCTTCCCACCCGAACGGCCTTCCCGCCGATACGCCCCAATCCCGTATGTCGAGCATGTTGGGTGTTGTGCCCATCACGAGGGTAGACCAGTTCTGGTTGCCGTAAACCACTTGAAGGGCTTTGTTCACCAGCGGCGCGGCGTCCTTCACTCCGCTACATTCCGTGCGTATCGCTTCCGAGTCTTCTACGGTGAGGGTGGATTGCGTTCCCGCACCCATGCTGTGCCCGCCCGCCGTAGCGGCTCCGGGAAAGGCAATCAAAAGGTTGCTACCGATGGAGGCCATCTGCTCGGATATCTTTTGGCCCGCGCCGGTTCCTACAGCCATCATGGTGATAACCGAGCCGACGCCGATAATCATACCCAGCATGGTCAGCGCAGAGCGCATCTTGTTCACCACAAGCGCCCTTAGGGAAATCCTTACGGTGGAGGGGATATTTATCGTTTGCGCTCGTCCCCCGTTATCCGCCCATCCAGGAAGCGGACTATACGCCTGCTGTAGGCGGCGACATCCGGCTCGTGCGTTACCACGATTATCGTCTTGCCTTTTTCCACGTTCAGCCGGACAAACAGTTCCATTATTTCCTTGCTGGTTTTCGTGTCCAGGTTGCCGGTAGGCTCATCGGCCATGATTATGGGGGCATCGTTTACTATAGCTCGCGCTATCGCCACGCGCTGTTGCTGGCCGCCGGAAAGCTCGTTGGGGTTGTGTTTTTCCCTTCCCTCCAGGCCCACAGCCTTTAGGGCCTCCATGGCCTTGCGCTTTCGCTCGGCGGCGCCCATCCCGGTGTAGAGCATCGGCAACTCCACGTTTTCCAGCGCGGAGGTGCGGGGAATCAGGTTGAACCCCTGGAAGACAAACCCCATCTTGTAGCTCCGTATTTCCGCCAGCTGGTCATGGCCCATCGAGCTTACGGGGGTGCCGTCCAGGATGTACGAGCCGGATGTGGGGGTGTCCAGGCATCCCAGGATGTGCATGAATGTAGATTTGCCGGAGCCGGACGGCCCCATTATTGACACGAACTCACCCGATTCTATAACCAGCGACACGTTGTCCAGCGCCTTTACAGGCTCTCCTTCCGGCATATAAATCCGGTTGACGTTTTCTATCTCGACAAGGCCCATGGCCTAGAACATCCTGTGGCTGGAGGCGTCTTTTTTGCCTTTTTGCAACGTCTCAACTATTAATTCCTGTCCCTCTTTAAGTCCGCCGGAAACTATCTCGGTATGGTTTCCATCGCTGATGCCTATTTTTACGGTTATCCGTTTCGGCTTGTCCCTGTCCAGTATCCATACGCCATGCCCCTCATATGCTGGCGTCGGCGGCGATTTTTCATCCGGCTCTTCCGGCCTGAACCTCAGCGCCACGTTTGGCGCCTTCAGCACGTCCTGCTTTACCGACGAGATGATGGAAACGTTTGCCGTCATGCCCGGTTTCAGCGCCAGGCGTTCGTTTTCTACCCGTACCACCACGTCGTAGGTAACTACGTTTTGCACCACGGTGGGGGCTATGCGTACCTGGGAAACCTCGCCACTGAAAGTGGTTTCGGGGTAGGCGTCAACCGTAAAATCCACAGCCTGCCCGACAAGCACCTTGCCGATATCAGCCTCGTTGACGTTCGCGTCAATCTGCATCTTTTTCAGGTCGTTCGCTATGGTGAACAGGGTGGGGGTCTGGAAACTTGCCGCCACCGTTTGGCCCACATCCACATTACGCGAAACTACGGTGCCATTCACCGGCGAAAGTATTCGGGTATTTTGCAGGTTTGTTTCCGCGTACCGCACAGTGGCTTCGTTTTGGGCTATCTGGGCTATGGCGCCGCTTAATTGCGCCAAGGCGGATTCGTGGTTGGTTCGGGCAGTATCAAGCTCGCTTTTGGATGCGACTCCCGCGTCGAAGAGTCCTACGCTACGATCCAGCGTCCTTTTTGTGTCATGCAGGGTTGCCTCTGCCTTCTCCACATTCGCCCGCGCCGAGAGGAGGTTGGCTCTTGCCTGTTCCACCTGCGCCTCGAATTGCGTGGGGTCTATTTCCGCCAGCATTTCACCTTTTTTTACGGAGGAATTGAAATCGACCATTATGCTTTTAATGGTGCCGGATACCTGTGTCCCCACCATTACGCTTTTCACCGGGTTTACCGCGCCGGTTGCCGTGATGGTGGATTTGATAGTTCCCCGTTCCACGCGGGCTGTCCGGTATTTCACCGGGTGGTTCTTCTTTTCGTATCCCGCATACACCGCCACTGCGGCGGCGGCGATAAGAGCTATGGCGATGGCCGCTTTTTTCATCTGCATTCCCTCATTTTTCGAGGACATCAATAGTTGCTTGATTGTACCCCAGTATTCTTTTGCCCCAATCAGGCCGGTTTACAGTTGTGGGCAGGGGGGACGGGACGTCTGTTACCCGTCAGTTCTTCACCTCGGGCATGATTAGCTCGTCCCGGTGCGCGTCGAACCAATCGACAAAATTGGAAAACAGCACGGTACTTTCCTTTGCCGCTTCGTAATCCGGGCTCTGTAGGTTGCGGAGCGCAAGCCTCACGGCAACCTGGAATTCGCCGCGGAAATGTTTTTTGAATTCCGGGCTAACCTTGTCCAAAAATTCGTTGTCCACCTTTTCCGCCTCGCGGAGCGCTTGGAGGGTCAGCGCCTGCACAGCCGCCTTTTCCTTGGGTGAGAACTGGTTTCCCGCCCTGTCGATAATGCGGGTTGCTTCCCGGTTTGCCCTTTGTGAATTGTAATAGTGTATGGAGGACTCCCTGTCTTTTTCGTTCCAGGGGTCATCTTTCTTCAAGCAGGCGGAAAGAGAAGCCACAAGCAACGCGCAACAAAGCATGGTGGTGAAGGAGTGCCTAAAGCCGTTGGAAATCATCACGTTACGATTATAGCACGATGCGGACAGTTTTCCCGAATCCGGGTGTGTGCGCTCCGCCCACATTGTGATATCATACGTGATTCGTTATGGAAAACATTAGGAACTTTTCAATCATTGCACATGTGGACCACGGGAAATCCACGCTTGCCGACCGCATTATGGACTTTACCGGGGCTATAGCCGCGCGCGAAAAAAAGGAACAGCTTTTAGACCAGATGGAACTGGAGCGGGAGCGCGGCATAACCATAAAGGCGCAGACGGTGCGGCTGAACTACAAAAGCAAAAACGGCAACGAATATATCTTTAACCTTATAGATACTCCGGGGCACGTAGACTTTTCCTACGAAGTATCCAGAAGCCTTACCGCCTGCGAAGGTGTTCTGCTTCTGGTGGATGCGGCGCAGGGCATAGAGGCGCAGACGCTTGCCAACATGCACCTGGCTATTGAGCAAAAGCTTGCCGTCGTCCCGGTGATAAACAAGATAGACCTTCCCAACGCCGACCCGGAGATGGTGAAGCGGCAGATAGAGGAGATACTTTGTATCGACTCTTCGGAGGCGATACTCACCTCCGCCAAAAGCGGCCTCGGCATTGTAGACGTGCTGGAAGCGGTGGTGGAGAGGATACCTGCGCCAAAGGGCGATGTGAACGCCTCGCTAAAAGCGCTGGTGCTGGATTCCTGGTACGACACGTACCGGGGTGTAGTGGTTTTGGCGCGTATTTTCGATGGGGTTATGACGCCCGGAATGAAGGTGCGCTTCATGGCGTCCGGCGCGGAAAACATAGTCACGCAGATAGGCATTTTCACTCCGCACGGGAAGGAAGTGCAGTCGGCTGGGCCGGGAGAGGTCGTTTTTCTTGCCGCCGCCATAAAGAACATAACCGACACAAAGGTGGGCGATACCATCACCGACCAGCAAAAGCCGACCAAAGAGCCGCTTCCCGGATTTAAAGAAGCCAACCCGATGGTGTTTTGCGGCCTTTATCCGATAGAGGGGGCAAACTACGACGTGTTGCGCGAGGCGCTGGATAAATTGCACCTGAACGATTCCTCCTTCCAGTACGCTCCGGAAACATCCACCGCCCTGGGGTTCGGGTTTCGTTGCGGATTTTTGGGGCTGTTGCACATGGAGATAATCCAGGAGAGGCTGGAGCGCGAGTTCAACCTCAACCTCATCACCACATCGCCGACCGTGAGCTATAAGGTGACGGTAAAACCGGACGATGTGCGGATGGTGGACAACCCTAACGAATTGCCGGAGCAGTACGATTTCATAG
>JAHFEI010000310.1 GCA_023248615.1 Nitrospinales bacterium
TGCGTATCGGGAGTTTGTATTTTCGGGCAAAGTCAAAATCGCGCGTATCGTGTGCGGGAACGCTCATGATGGCCCCTGTGCCATATTCCACCAAGATGAAGTTGGCGGCCCATACCGGAATTTTTTCCCCATTGAGCGGGTTGATGGCATATCGGCCCGTAAACACGCCCAACTTTTCCGCATCGTCCGAGGTGCGCGCCAACGTATCCTGCTGTGATACGCTTTTCAGGAAATCGTCCACCGCCTTTTCGTGCGGCGTAGCGGAGCTCAGTTTTTTTGTAAGGGCATGCTCGGGCGCAAGGCAGATAAACGTGGCGCCGTACAGCGTGTCGGGCCGCGTGGTGAAAACCTCTATGGTGTCGTCCGTGCCGTCCACGGGGAACTTCACGCGGGCTCCGACGCTTTTGCCTATCCAGTTGCGTTGCATGGTTATGACCCTTTCCGGCCATTTCCCTGCCAGCTTGTCCAGGTCGGCCAGCAGTTCTTCGGCATAGTCCGTGATTTTCAGGAACCATCCGTACAGTTCTTTTTGCACCACATGGGTATCGCATCGCCAGCAGGCTCCGTTCTGCACCTGCTCGTTTGCCAGCACGGTGTGGCAATGGTCGCACCAGTTAACAAATGTTTTTTTGCGGTAGGCCAGCCCTTTTTTGTAGAACTGGAGGAAAAGCCACTGGGTCCATTTGTAATACCCAGGGTGGCAGGTGGCTATTTCCCTGTCCCAATCGTAGCTCACGCCCAGTGCCTGTATCTGTGTGCGCATGGCGTTGATGTTCTGCACAGTCCACTTGTAAGGATGCGTCTTGCGGTCTATGGCGGCGTTTTCCGCAGGCAGTCCGAACGCGTCCCACCCCATGGGGTGTAGCACGTTGTATCCGTTCATCCGGTAGAAGCGGCCCAAAAGGTCGCCGATGGTGTAGTTGCGCACATGCCCCATATGTATCCTGCCGGACGGGTAGGGGAACATCTCCAGCAGGTAGAACTTGGGGCGGGTGGGGTCGTGGTCGGCCTTGTCCACCTTTTTATCCGCCCATATTAATTGCCACTTGGATTCTATCGCGCTGAAATCGTATTTTGGTTCCATATAGTTAGCGGTTTAAAGACCTATCAAAAAAAGGGGGTTATTCCTGGGGTTTTATTGTAACGGTTTTGGCTTCCTTATCCACCACGACATCGTAATCTTGCAGGTCATCCATGCCTATTATTCCTGCGGCATCAATCGACGTGTCATCAAAATCCTTGACGACTGCCGTGATATTTTTCAACTCAACCTGGCCAAGCTGTATCTTTGCCAACTCTACCATGTACACCGGCAGGAGTGCGCCGGTGGGGGTATGCGCCACCGCCTCGCTACCCGGTATTTTTTTCAATCCCAACTCCTCTTCCGCTTTATGCGTTATGACCGCGCTGGTAGATTCCGCATCCATAATGAAATTCATCTTCACGCCGTTAACGACAACTTGCACCAACCTCTCGTCTTTGCCGATATCCTTATACTTCATGACGGAGGACTTAAGCCCAAGCTCCAGCGCTTTCTTTTTTTTCTTCTCCGCCCCTATGCTGGTGGCGCTCTTTTGGTACTCTTCGGGTATGCTGTCCCAGTCGTTGGTGAAGTGCACGGTACCCAGCGAGTCCTCATAACGGAAGTTTTCCGCGTGGGAATAAGCCGGATACGCAAACTGCGCCAACAACGAAACGAGAACCGCCCCAAAAAGTTTTTTAACGCCTGTGGCCTTCGTACCGTTCACTGCAATACATCCCTTTCCGATTTAGGCGGCAAGCATTTGCCCGCAATGTAGAATTTCCGTTGGTCCTGCGGGTTGTTGCTCATAATGCCAAGTTTTACGTTAGCCGTGCCTACGCCTGCCATGCCCAGTTGTGTCGCCGCTTTTTTACTGAGGTCTATTATACGGTTTTTCTTAAAAGGCCCGCGGTCATTTATCCGCACCACTACCGTTTTACCGTTGTCCATATTGCGCACTCGCACTAAGGTATTGAACGGCAAGGTTTTATGGGCGGCTGTGAGCGATTTTTGGTTGTATGTTTCGCCGCTGGCGGTGTTCTTTCCATGAAAATTCGACCCATACCACGAGGCGACGCCTGTTTGCGTAAATCCTGTGGCATCCTCCAGCGGGTAGTAGGTTTCGCCATTCACCGTGTAGGTCTCGCTTTTCTTTTGTCCCCACTGATCTTTTGGTATGTCGCCGTTCTCTTCGCCGGAGGTGGGGGGAGCGACTTCGGCATCTTCCACCGGGCCTTTGAATTTTTGCTTGCGGATTGATTCCACAGGGGCACAAGCCGCCACGGCAAAAAGCAGAAGAAGCACAAGCCTCCCAATTTTTATATTGCTACACATAATGCGTGTTAGTTTATCCTGTACGAAGTATATGGACAAGCGCGAAACAAAAAGACCAAAGAGAACCGGAGTGGCCGCAAAACGGATTCTGTTGCAGTGCAGGCCGCCGGTGATTGCGGATGTGCATGCGATAGTTGAAGCGTGCGACAACCTAGCGGTGGTGCGGACGCTGGAGCCGGAGATGGCGGTGGTGGAACTTATCGCCACGCCGGATACGTTTGCCGATACGCTGGAGCTTGCCAAAAGCCTGGCGCGGATGGTGGGCGCACAAATCCTGCATCCGAGGGCTAGCAGGAGCAGTAGCTGATACCAGCGAAGCCCGGATACGGAGTGCCACCGGTCGGTGCATGCGATTTCAGCGGCGAGGTTGCCCCGCCCGCGCTATAATGCACACTTGGGATTTTCTGGAGGTATTGATAGTGGCGACAGATGTTGAATTGGTAAACGCAAAGGCGCAGCAGCACTCCGCGTTTGTGGAACGGGTGTACGAGGAAACCGGCAAGGTTATAGTGGGGCGACGTCCGCTTATCGAAAAGATTCTGATAGCCCTTTTGTGCCGTGGGCATGTATTGCTGGAGGGGGTGCCGGGGCTGGCAAAAACGCTGGCGGTAAATACCCTTTCAA
>JAHFEI010000043.1 GCA_023248615.1 Nitrospinales bacterium
AATTGAGAATATACTCCCGCGCCAGCAATGCCCCAAAGGCCGTTGTTGCGCCCTGACGGGCGCATGACCGACTAAAGTCCGTCGCTACCAAGACATATCAAAATACGTCTAGGGCATTTTAACTTTCCATAGCTACGCCAAGGCTGTCATTTCCGCGAAAGCGGGAATCCAGACCAGTAAAAACTAACCAGTAAAAACTGTGTTGCCAAAGAGCTTGAGAATACATGCCGCCACGCGGTACAATACCGCCAGTAAAATGAGAAACGAAGAAACTACATCACAAAGCGGATTCACCCTTCTGGAACTGATTGCGGTGATTATCCTTTTGGGCATACTCGCCATATATGCCATGCCAAAAGGGGATATGAACACGGGCAAAACAACTACAGGCACCGATGTTATCGCCTCCGACATAGCGTATACCCAGATGATCGCCCTATCCCAAAACAAAAGCACCTGCATTAACTTTACCCCGGGACTAGCCACCTACGAATATGGTGCAACCTACACCCCCCCCGTGCCGCCTGCACTAGGGACATGCACCGCTGGAACAGGCACCGCGCGCAACCTTGCCGACATAAACCAAAGCATAAAAATTGACCTCACACAGACCACCACCACAATAGCGTTTAACAGCATCGGAGAGCCGTACGGGCTTTTAGCCGTAGCAACTATAACAATGTCGGACGGCACGCTCACGAGAAACCTTACCGTACAGCCATACACAGGAAAGGTGACTATCCAGTGAAGCAAAAAGGATTTACCCTCATAGAGATGATAATAGTCATCCTTGTGCTGGGGATATTGATGCCGGTCGTCATCATGCCTATAATTTCAGGGTCTAAAAATATGAGCAACCCGGTGGAATCCGCCGGGCTGGGAGCCGT
The DNA here is from genome assembly GCA_023248615.1 of Nitrospinales bacterium. Taxonomy (GTDB): domain Bacteria; phylum Nitrospinota_A; class UBA7883; order JACRGQ01; family JACRGQ01; genus JAHFEI01. Next base: position 888 of record JAHFEI010000043.1, read on the forward strand.
AGCGCGGAGCCATATGGAAATCGAACTTGCCACCATTGACACGTGGCCATTTTGTCCCCTTGCTACAGTTTGTGTTCCGCCATACTGGCCAGCGACTGACGTAATCAATTACACACCGGCGCCGCAATCATTTACCGACACGCTGAACGGAAGAACCTACACCACCACGATAACAGAAAGGTTCTGCGACGCCACAAATCCGCTTGCCGCGCCGCCCTGCACAAACACCACCGCCATTGTCGCTCCCGCACTCGTATCCACCGCAAACAACTATTTGGTAATAACGGTAACCACCACTTCCACGGGCGGGACGGTTAACTACGAAACGATTAAGACGAGAGCCTACTAGTGAAAAACAATAACGGGTTCACCCTGATGGAAATGATAATAGCTACCGTCATACTGGGGGTTCTTGCGCTTGTTTCTTTCGCTTTTGTCGGCAAGGGCGCCAGCACCTACATGATGGCATCCTCCGAGGGGAAGATGGGCACCGAAACGTGGACGGCAACGGAGAGGATAGTGCGGGAAATCCAATATCTGGATGCAGGCGCCCCCTCTCCATGCACAAAATGTATTACCACCCCCCCTTTGATAACGATGGTAGGGGGGACAGCCACTAGCACAACACTGGTATTCAATAGCGAAAATAAGACTTTAGCCCTCTGCCCCAACTGCCAGGATCATGCGACAGCTATCACATACTCGTGGACTCCGCCGGTGGCTCCCGCCACCTCCAGTCCGCTATACCGCATTACCGCAACTACCCCCGCCCCGGGTGTAATTGTGGCGGATGAGGTAACAAACTTCAGCGTAAAAAGAACGGGTGTCGGGAGGACACCAAGAATGAATTCCATCGTCACCGTGACGACTGCCAACCCTGCGGTAGTAACGTGGGCATCCCATGGCCTTGTCGTCGGGAACACAGTAGCATTTACAAGCACCGGAACATTGCCAACTGGCATGGCGGCTGGGACAATCTACTACGTCGTAACCGTTCCCTCAGCGGACACCTTCACGTTTTCCACCACGCTAGGCGGTGGGGCAGTGGCCACCACTGTGGCAGGTACAGGGACATATACGGCCGGAAACATGACCGTTACCACCATAACGGTAGCCAACCCTGCGGTAGCAACATGTGGGGCATCCCACGGCCTTGTCGTCGGAGACATAGTGGCATTTGGCATTGCCCCCGCCGCAGTGTTGCCAACTGGCGTTACGGCGGGGCAACCCTATTACGTCCTAACCGTTCCCACACTGAGCTCCTTTACGTTCTCTGCCACTCCAAACGGCACAGCGGTAGTCACTACTCTGGCAGGCTCAGGGACATTTACGGTACTGAAGGGCTCCTTCATAAACTACCTTACGTTATCGCTTACCAAAAGCGACGGCACATACAGCATGACCATCGGGGATGCGGCAAGCCCAAATATCGAGAGCGTTTACCCAAACCCCAGGCTCGTCTATACCGTTAACTGAGAATTGTGCTACAATACAGCCGGGTACCGGACACTTGCAGTAGGTTGGCAGAAAGGTAGAAAGTGAAGGTTTTGGATAAGATAAGGAATCAGCAAGGGGTAGTCCTCATTGCGGTCATTTTCATACTGGTTGCCATGGGTGGTCTCGGGGTCGCCATCAATAAAATAAGCCAAAACCAGGCTAAAGAAACAAGCGCCTTAGTCAGCTCCCAGGATGTGTTTTACGCTACACAGGGCGGATCGCGATATGCGGTTCAGCAGGTATACGATGGTTACCCCGCCCCTTGCGCCGTTCCCTGTACAATGCCTAGTGGCGCCAAAATGGCCTCTGGCGGCACGTTTACTGTGCCAACACTAGCAACTCCTATTAGCGTGGCAACTCTTAGCGCAGGTGGAACGATAACCGCATCGAGAAGTACTGGAGCCGTCACAGTCGGCACACTCACCCTAAAATTACCTCCCGCTTCCACTACCGTACCGCTACCTGGCTCCAATGAGGGGGCTGGTGGCGTTGTTCTAGTGGCGGGAGGTGGCGGCGGTGGTGGTGGTGGTGGCGGCGGTACGCCTCTCCCCGCTACGCCTACTGGCGTAACGGCAACGGAAAGTTGTGCCGGGACAACCGTAGGCTGGACAGCCGTATCGGGAGCAACCTCTTACAACGTCTACTATGCCACCACGTCGGCTGGCGCAACGACCGCAAGCCTTACCAAAGTCACCGGCATCGCTACCACATCCACCGTAATAGCTGGCCTTGCGCACACAACCGCTTACTACTTCGTAGTAACGGCGGTGAATGCAACGGGTGAAAGCACAGCGGCCAGCGCAACGAAGATTATTTCCGCTCCCACAGGGGTAGCGGCCACCGCTGGAGGCGGACAAGTAACTGCAAGTTGGAGCGCGTGTGGCGCCACTTATAACGTCTACTATGCCACTACCTCGGCGGGGGCAACAACCGCCAGCACAACAAAAGTTACCGCTATCGCCACTACGTCCACAACCGTGGGTGGCCTTGCAAACGGCACTACCTACTACCTCGTAGTCACGGCGGTGGATGCAATCGGCAACCAAAGTATTGCATCAACCCCGGTGGCAAGCACAACTCCTTTCGCCCAATGTGTGCAGGCCACCAATGCAACCGCCGGAGCATCGTACCTCTTCTCCCACTATGTTGCGGCCGGACAAGCGGGGAATGTTAGCGGGTTCACGGGGACGGGGGGAAGCACGACCTACACAACACCGCAATCAGTGACCATACCGGCGGCTCCGGGCGGACAAACCTACAACAACCTCACAGTTAGCTCTACGACGACTCTCTCCAGCGTGTCGCCAAACACAACCACCCCGGCGCTTTACTACAACAACCTTTCGGTATCCAACGGCGTTACCGTAAACATAAACGGCCCCACCGGCGCGGGAAGTTACCTTACCGTTTGGGTAACGGGAGCCTTTACCCTTAACAACAGCACCAGAATGAACATAACCGGTAACGTGCGGATAGTGGCCACCGCAACGAATGGCACCCCTGTAACCATAGGTAACACGACAACCATCAGCTTGGCCGCTGGCGCCAACCTGCTCGTCATGTCCGGGCAAAAGGTCTCCATAGGAAGCTCCACAATAACCGGGAACGCGTCCAACGTGATGATAATGGCAAGGGACGATATAACCCTGCAAGCGGGCGCCACATTTGCGGGAGGCATATATGGCAACCAGGATATTAAGATAAATAGCGGCGCGATATTTACCGGGGCAGTGGCCGCCGGTCAAGATGCCCAAAATAACGGCACCGTTACCTACAATTCCTCCGCCGGTAGCTCCGTAATAGCCAATATCCCTATCTGCTAACCTGAACTTATCAAGGGGGGATGGGAAACCATCCCCTTTCCTCAATCTTTTTCCATAATCCCGCCTACCCTGTCCGTCTAATTTACTAGTGATGAAATTCGCTCTTATAAGATATCTTAAAGAAGGCAGGGGCATCTTGCTGATAAATATAGCTGTAGCTATTTGCCTGGCATGGGCATCCTCGCTCTGGATAGGGCAGTTTATTTCCGGCAGGATGTCGCCCATAACCCCATACAAATCGCCACAGGTCGAGGTGGCGGCACAACCTCATACGGGGGTGGATTACTCCGTGTTGTTTCGCAGGAACCTGTTTAACCCTGCCGGGAGGTTTATACCCGCCGATGGTGGCGCGATAACCGCCTGCACCCTGCCTATAAAGCTGATGGGAACAATAATCACCGACGGAAAAAACAAAAACATGGCGATTATCCTTAGCCAGCAGGACAAGCAACAGGAGTTGTACAAGGTGGGCGACAACGTGCTGGGTGCGCTCATTACCGGCATAAGCAGGTTTGACGTGCTTTTGAACAACAGCGGCAGGATGGAGCGGCTGTCCATAGATTTTGGCGATGAGACGCCCGGTATGGCAAATTTGGCAAAATCCGGCATAAAGGGGGCGCACCTTTCGCCCGGTACATCGATGACGACTACCGGCGAAGGAAGCGTACTGATGGACCGGCGCTACTTCGAATCGCAAAAGGGAAACATGAACGACATGATGACGCAGATACGCGCCATACCCAACATGGCGCCGGACGGCTCTATCAACGGGTTCCAGCTATTCGAGATAACGAAAGAGAGCATGTACGAAAAAATAGGGCTGAAAAACCAGGATGTGTTGCAACGGGTGAACGGCAGGCCGCTTAATACAGTGGAAACGGGACTAGACCTTTTTAACGCTTTAAAAAACGACAACCATTTCGTACTGGATATCGTGCGTAACAAAGAAAACAAAACTATAAAGGTGGACATTCAGTGAAGGGAAATTTATGCTGAGAAAAATTGCCGCAATCCTGGCTGTTGCCGTATCCTTATCGCTTGCCATGTCCGCTCCCGCTCGTGGCGCGGAGGATGAGGGTACGATATCCATGAATTTCTCCAACGCCGACATCATGGTGGTCATAAAATATATTTCGGAGATGACTGGCAAGAACTTTGTGGTAAACGACAAGGTTGTGGGAAAAGTAACCATCCTCTCGCCGAAAAAAGTTACAAAAGGCGAAGCGTACAAGGTGTTTGAATCCATCCTCTCCGTATACGGGTTCACCGCCGTGCCGTCTGGTAGCGCAATAAAAATAGTGCCTACCACCGAGGCCCGGCAACTGGGCGGGACATTGGAAGGATCGGGTGGCCTTTCCGGCGAGATGCGCGACCAGATGGTAACCCAGTTGATACCGCTGAAATACATATCGGCGGACAACATGGTGAATGCGCTAAGGCCATTGATAGCGCCCACCAGCTACATAGCGTCGTACCAGCAGTCCAACACGATAATAGTGGTAGACCTTGCGTCTAACCTAGAGCGCATTGCCTCGATAATCTCCAAGCTGGATGTGGAGGGCAAGGAGGCCAAAATAATCGTTCTGCAACTGAAACATGCCGTCGCAAAGGACATAGCGGCCAAAGTGAACAGCGTTATGGGGAAAGACCCTGCAAAGCCTGTTGCGCAATCCGACCAAAGCTTCACAATCCTGGCGGATGAAAGGCTGAACGCGCTTATCGTGCTGGGAAACGACCTCTCCCTGAACAAGGTCAAGACCATGATATCCCAGCTCGACATAGAATCGCCACCGGGCAGGCAGGAAGTAAACGTGGTTTACCTTAGCAACGCAAACGCGGAAGACCTGAGCAAGGTGGTAAACCAGATTGTCGCCGCCGACCAGAAAAAGGCAAACCCCCAAACGGCGCAGGACGCGGTTTTCGTGACAGCCGACAAAGCGACCAACGCGGTAATAGTCACCGCATCGCCGGAGCAGTTTGTCTATGTAAGGGCGATAGTGCAAAAGCTGGATATCCCGCGCCGCCAGGTATTTGTGGAGGCGTTGATATTTGAAGTGCGGGCCGACCACGGAAAGAAGTTCGGCATAGAGTGGCGCTCCACGCAGGATTATAATAACGGCGGCAAGCAGGTGATAGGCGGAACAGACTTCGGCAATATAAGTAACATGGCGGCAAATCCCATCGCCGGAGCGGCGGGCGCCGGCATGGTGGTGGGCGTAGTAGAGGGAACCATTAAAGTAGGCGACAAGAGCTATGCGAACATAGGCGGCCTTTTGCAAGCCCTCCAGACCGATTCCAACGTGAACATCCTGTCTACCCCCAACATCCTCACCACGGATAACGAAGAGGCCAAAATATTCGTTGGTGAGAACGTGCCGTTTTTGAAGAGTACGGCACAAACCACCGGCGGGACGCCTATTGTAAGCGTAGACCGGCAGGATATAGGCACCACGATGAAACTGACGCCGCAGATAAACGAGAATAAATTCGTGCGGCTGAAAATTTTCCAGGAAACATCCAGCATATCCCCCACCCAGCTGGCCAAGGCGCAGGACATAATCACGTTCAAGAGGACGGCGGAAACCGTGGTGGTGGTGAAAGACAACCAGAACATCATTATCGGCGGCCTTATAAGCGAAGACTTGCAGGAAATCGAAAACAAGGTGCCATTCTTCGGCGACTTACCCGGCATCGGCTGGCTCTTCAAGAGCAAATCCAAGAGCATGGTAAAGACGAACCTGCTTATCTTCCTCACCCCGCACATCATCAATACCGTGGAAGACATGAAAAACATAACGGATAAGAAAATGAAACTTATGGAGCAGTTGGAAGACGACGACCAAAAAGAGAAAAAGAAAGAAAAGGAAAAGAAACAGCCAAATGGCGCAAAAGGCGGCACAACAAAGATGCCGGAGCAGGAGAAACAAAATGAGCCGCAACAGCAGGCCACTCCTCCGCCATCCGACTCCACGAGGGGAGAACGCCCGGCGGGAAGCGAGACCAAGGGCGATGGGCAACCCGAAATGTCGCCCGCAGAGACCAATGGACATTCCAAAGTGGAGACTGTTGTATTTGGAAATCCCGTTAAGCAACGGGAAGTAGCGCTGTTCAGGTAGTAACGGAAGGACGATGGAAAACCTGCGTGAGCTGAGCCAAAGGTTGGGATTCCGGTTTGTGGAGACCGCGCCTCCTGTGGAAGGGGCGCTGGAACTGGCGCACCGGCTACCTATCTCGTTTGCCAAGAAAAACGAGATAGCGCCCGTAAAAATCGAGGATGGCCGTATTGTCGCGCTCACCTCCCGCCCGCTTGGGCACCACGCCGTTACAGACCTGCGCGGGATTTTCACAATGCCGGTTACGTTGACGGTGGCGGATCCCGAGGTTGTCATGGAGTTTATCAACCGCCTCTACGAGATTACCGCAGGAAGCGCACAGGATATGCTGGGAGAGGTGGACTCGCCCAACCTCCAATCTATAGCCCACGAGCTGGAGGGGGCGACAGACATACTTGATACCGACGAGGAGTCGCCCATTGTCCGGCTACTTAATTCGCTTTTACAGCAGGCAATAAAAGAAAAAGCCAGCGATATCCATATAGAGGTTTTTGCGGATTCGCTTGCCGTGCGGATGCGGGTGGACGGCATACTCTACACCGTGCTGAAACCGCCCAGAAGAATACACCCGCAACTTATTTCCCGCGTGAAGATAATGGCTGGGCTTGATATCGCCGAAAAACGCCTGCCACAGGACGGCAGGATTTCCATAAAAGCCGCAGGGCGAGAGATAGATGTGCGCGTATCCACGGTGCCGACAACATTCGGTGAGCGTGTGGTAATGCGCCTGTTGGATAAAAGCCGAAACCTGCTGATGCTAGACCAACTCGGCATGGAGCCAAACCTGCTCAAGCGGCTGAAGGCCGCCGTGGAGCTTCCCAGCGGCATCATACTGGTCACGGGGCCGACAGGTAGCGGAAAAACTACCACGCTGTACGCCGCGCTGGCGGAAGTCGACACCGAGCGCAAAAACGTCATAACGGTCGAGGACCCGGTGGAATACCAGATTCGCGGCATAGGCCAGATGCAGGTAAACCCGGCAATAGGGTTGCACTTCGCAGACGGGCTACGCTCCATCCTGCGCCAGGACCCGGACATAATAATGATAGGCGAAATACGCGACCAGGAAACCGCCCGCATAGCCGTGCAAGCGTCGCTTACCGGGCACCTTGTCTTCTCCACGCTACACACAAACGACAGCGCGGGTGCGCTTACCCGCCTTGTGGATATCGGCATAGAGCCGTTCCTCATCGCGTCATCTCTTGTCGGCGTGCTGGCCCAGAGGCTGGTGCGGATGCTTTGCCCGAACTGCCGCGAACTGATGACGCTGGAAAAAGCGGAAATCGAACGATTGGGAACGGATGCCTACCGTAGCGGGCTTCCGGCGCAAATTTACCGGGCGGTTGGCTGTCCCGCCTGCATGAACTCCGGCTACCGTGGAAGGAGCGGCATATACGAATACCTGCCGATTAACGATGCGGTGCGCTCGCTTATCGTAAAAGGCGCCGACTCCAAACAGATACGGCACCAGGCGATTGGCGACGGCATGTTGACCATTCGGCGCGATGGGTTGCAAAAAGTCATCCAGGGTGAAACCACGCTGGACGAGGTGCTGAGGGTGACGGAAGAAACCTCCGGGGAGAGTGCCTGATGCTGTACGCTTTCCAGGGAATCGACAAATCCGGCAACGATGTAAGCGGCTCCATAGACGCCACCGGGCAAAAGGAGGCGCAGACAAAACTTCGGGGCGAGCAGATATTCGTTACCGCGCTGGAAGAGGAAAAAGCGGAGCCGCAGGCAAAACATATCCTGTCGCAATTCATGGGCGGGCGCGTATCGCCCAAGGATATGGCCTCGCTGATGCGGCAGATAGCATCCCTGCTTACGGCGGGGATACCGCTGATGGAAACGCTGGAGGCTTCCCTGCAACAATGCGAATCGCCGCATCTGAAAAAAATAATCAACGAACTTAGAAACCATGTGCGGCAGGGAGAAACGCTTGCGGATGCCATGACGGCATCCTCCACCGCATTCGACCCGCTGACGGTAGCTATGGTACGCGCCGGGGAAGCGGGCGGCCACCTGGCAGACGTGCTGAACCAGGTTGCCGACCTCAAGGAAAATTCCCTGCGCAGGGACAATGCGCTAAAAAGCGCGATGATATATCCGATAGTGATGGCTACAGCCGGCTTTGGCGTTGTGACATTTTTGTTGGGCTACGTGGTGCCAAAGGTAATCGGGATTTTCGAGGATATGGGGCATGTCCTGCCCCTCTCCACCAGGATACTTATCTTCACCACAAACGTGCTGGTGGATTACGGTTTCTGGCTGGGACTGCTACTATGCGCAAGCATGGTTGCCGCAGGAAAATTCTTTAAGACGACAAAAGGAAAGGCGATGCTGGACAGGGCGTCCCTAAAAGTACCGTTGGTTGGACCGCTGGTGAAAGCGGCGATATTGGCCCGGTGGAGCCATGCTACCTCCGTACTCTTACAATCCGGGGTGCCGTTGCTTAAAACGCTGAAGCTCTCCGCAGATATCTCCAAAAACAGCGTCTATGCAGATGCAATAGGAAAAGCGGCGGAAATGATACGCGAGGGGGGAACTATTGCGGCATCGCTCCAGCATTCCGGCCTCTTCCCGCCCGTGACTATACAGATGATAGCGGCGGGAGAAAAAAGCGGCCAGTCGCCAAAACTCCTTATGCAGGTGGCACGGGACCAGGGAGCAGAACTTGAAAACAGGATTGCCGTATTGATGGCGCTGGTGCAACCGGCTCTTATCATTACCATGGGACTTATCGTGGGGTTTATAGTAATAGCCATACTGTTGCCGATTTTTGAGATAAGCCAACTGATTGGATAAGGAGAAAGGGTATGGGAAAAAAAGAACAGGGATTTACGCTCATCGAAATTATGGTGGTCATAGTCATTCTTTCCCTGCTGGCGGGGATAATCATCCCGAAAATTGTCAGCAGGCCGGAAGAGGCGCGGCGCGCCAAGGCGGTTATCCAGATAAAAGAGATGGAAGCCGCGCTGAACCTGTTCAAAATAGACAACGGGTTCTACCCCTCCACCGAGCAGGGGCTAAACGCGCTGTCCGTGAAGCCAACGGCTGGCGAGATACCAAAACACTGGGCGGATGGCGGCTACCTTAAAAAAATACCCAAAGACCCGTGGGCCCATGAGTACGTTTATCTCTCCCCCGGCGAACATGGGGAGTTCGATATCGTCTCCTACGGGCCGGACGGGCAGGAAGGTGGAGAAGGGAAAAATGCCGACATTGAAAGCTGGTCGATTGAATAAAAAAAACGGTTTCACGCTGACCGAGGTTGTAGTAGTGGTATTCATCATTGGCCTTTTTGCGGCGTTTACCCTGCCCCGGCTGGGCGATCTGGGCGAACTGAAGCTTAACAAGAATGCTTCGCACATCGCCCACACCATCACCTACCTGTACTCGCAGGCGGCGGCGGAACACATCCTCGTGCGTTTGAATTTCGATTACGCAACCGGCAAATACTATGCGACCACCATCAACAAAAAAGGTGAATTCGAGCCGACCCGGTTCCCGCTATTTTCATCCGGCAAGCTGGGCGATGGCATCACCGTAAAACGGTTTAGCACAATGTACAGCGGCCAGTTCGCGGGAGGCATGGCATACATGCACCTGCTTCCAGACGGGTTTGCCGAG